>JAGVEU010000125.1 GCA_020057985.1 Calditrichota bacterium
GGCTACTCTTGTGCGGTGTTCGGATCGCACTCTTGTCCATCACTCCCAGAATGTGCTCGAACTTGTGGCGATGGGCGCACCGTACGACCGAATCGAAGTTGTACCACTGGGTATGCCGAAGCTCGATGTTCGCGACCTCTATGAAAGTAAGGTTGATGCGGGCTGGAACCCCGCCGAGAAGATCGTTACAACATTTGGTTTTGTCGAGCCACATAAGGGGATACTCGAACTCATTGAAGCCATGCCTGAAGTGCGAAAACACATTCAAGCGCGGCTGATGGTACTCGGCGGCCCCCACCCGTCCAACGACCAGTCTCAGGACTACCTCAACTCGTGCAAGCGTCGTGCAAACGAACTGGGCATCGCCAACGCGGTATCGTTTGTCGAAGGCTTTATCAGCGATGAGAATCTGGATCGCTATCTCCATGCCTCTGACGTGATCGCCATGAATTACCAGAGCCACCGCTACGAAGGGTCAGCAGCCACAGCCCTCGCACTCGCCAGTGGCCGTCCCGTAATCTCATCATCTGTCCCAAGCTTCGAGTATCCCAATGCTCTGACATTTAAGTTGACTAAGGAGTTCACTCTTACACGTGCTATAATCATTGCGTTGACTCATCCGTTTGTCGCGGCTGCTCTGCTTCAGAATGTGAAGCACTATGAGAAAAGCGCGGGCTGGGATGTTGTCGCCAAGCGGATCAACGAAGTCTATTGCGCGGTTTCAAAAGCGGAGCAGCAGCCGGATTATGATCTCTTGAAGTACTATGCCGGTCACCCGGACAACATATACGACGAACCACTCCAACAAGAACGAGTACGATGGCTGAAGAGCAAGGCGGAGGGTCTCATTCTCGAAATCGGTCCGGCCACAGGGTATGTCGCCTCGTATGTGGGCGTGTCCACGGCGGTTGACATCAATCGCGGAAGACTTGCTGTGTGCTCGGCATTGCGTCCTGGCATTCGTTTCATGTACGGAAATGTTGTCGAGGGTTTGCCGTTTTCAGACAAGGAATTCGATCAGGTTCACGCTCCGGAGATCCTGGAGCACGTGGATTTTGAGCAGGCGGTCGTCGCGTTACGGGAATGCGCGCGGGTGGGGAAGAGAGTCATTCTAACTATGCCCAATGCGGATAATCCAGAGTACAATCCTGATCTGGTACACAACATCGAACACCGCTGGCTTGTCAACCGCCAGTTCATTGACCGGTTGCTGAGGGAGGCAGGATGCGACTGCTACGAGTTGGATGCTTCGCCCGATCTGGATTTCTACTACTTGGATATTCGTACTACGGATAAAACTGCAGGCGTCCGCATTCATGAACGGGCTGCGCTGCTTCCGACTCGCGACATTGATCCCGGTGAACCGATTCATGTGGGAGTGGATGCAAGCGCCCTGGAAGATCCCTCAAGCCGTAAACGGGGTGTCGGGCGATATACATTTCATCAGATCATGGAACTGATTGCCGTTCGTCCGCACTGGCAGTTCAGTATTCTCGGAGTGGAAAACCGGCCCGATGTGCAGGAGATTCGAGAACTCGCTTCCCATGCGAATAGCCGTTATGTTCCATGGAATGAGATACTCTCGGTCAAGCCGGACATTCTGTATTTGACACATCCAACGGGGGCGCTGGATCATGATATCATTCAGTTGTGCACGATGCCCGAAATGTCCGACTTGATGGTGGCGTGTACGTTTTATGATCTGATTCCGCTGATGCTTGGAGACGCCTATCTCAAGCTCGCTCCGGGGTTACATGAACAGTATATCTCACAGCTTCGCGCCCTGCGAGAACGCATTGATCTGTTCCTGTGTATCTCGCAGAGCACGGCGCAGGATTTACAAGCTCACCTGCAAGCGCCTCTGGCCAGATTGCGGATCATCCACGCCGGGGCGACGGATCACTTCACTAAGAAGCCGCCTCAAAGTGAACTTGACAAGGTGCTCGGCCACTACGGACTGAAACCCTCTGCGTTTTTACTCTCTGTGGGTACGCCCGACTATCGCAAGAATGCGGCGGGGATGTTTCTCGCATTGGCTCGTGCCCGAGAACTGCTGAAGCAGGATCTTCAATTAGTTATGGCAGGACACATCCAGACTACTCAGATCAACGAGCTTCATAAGCTGGAGCGGCAGTGCGGATTGGCCATAGATTCAGTCATTTACTCCGGTTATTTGGAAGAAGACGCGCTTTCCGCACTCTATCACAGCGCATCCGCTCTGCTCTATCCAAGCCTCTACGAGGGATTTGGGCTTCAGATTCTGGAAGCAATGTCGGCTGGATTGCCAGTGATTGCAGGGAACAATTCCTCTCAACCTGAAGTTGCCGGAGATGCGGTGCTGCTCGTCAATGCCAGAAACATAGAAGAAATCGCGGAGGCGATCGTTCGTTTGCAGCAGGATCCATCCTTACGGGCAGAGCTTTCCCGGAAAAGCCTGCTTCGATCCAAGCAATTTACCTGGAAGAAGGTTGCGGAAAAAACGGCCGTTTATCTGTATGAGAATCTAATGAGGTGCAAGAAACGGAGCCCGACAAGAACTCCTCCAGAGCCTGCGGAACTGTTGACGGCATAACCTTCTGCGTTGCGATTGTGGAAACAGGCAATGTCGGCAAAAGGTGACTGAAACAGGCGTCTTCGAAGAGTACTTGAATAATTGCCTGAGAATTGCTATTTTGAGACTCCTGTTACGGCGAGGCAAATTAGCGCGCATGTCGTGCTGTTAATTAGAATGGGTCATCATTAACATGAAAATCAGTGTTTTTGGTCTGGGATACGTGGGCTGCGTGTCGGCAGCCTGCTTTTGCGACCTCGGGCATGAAGTCTGGGGTATTGATGTGGATTCGGGCAAAGTTGAATTCCTCAAGCGTGGCCAAAGTCCAATTGTGGAAAAAGACTTGCCGGAATTGATATCCAAGTATACCAAGTCCGGCACATTACATGCAATCACGTCGTGTGCCGAAGCCGTAGAGAATACAGAGATTTCTCTCGTCTGCGTGGGAACTCCATCGCTTGAGTCGGGCGCGCTGAACACCGAGTACGTCCAACGAGTCGCCGCCGAGATCGGAGCTGCCTTGCGCGAGATCAGCCGCCCGCACACAATTGTGATTCGCAGCACACTGCTTCCGGGCACCACGAGACGCGAGATCGTGCCGAGGCTCGAGCGGTTTTCCGGCAAGAAGGAAGGCAAGGATTTCTTCATCGCTTACAATCCGGAGTTTCTGCGCGAGGGCACGGCCATCCGCGATTTTTACGAGCCGCCCAAGACCGTAGTCGGCGCTTTGCAGGAAGAGACCGCCGCACATGCCGCGACTTTGTACGCAGAAATCACGGCTCCGCTATTCCTGACAAAGATCGAAGAAGCGGAAATGGTCAAGTACGCGGACAATGTCTTTCATGCAGTCAAGATCGTCTTTGGCAACGAGATCGGAGCCATCGCCAAGCAACTTGGAGTGGATAGTCACCGGGTCATGGAGATTTTTGTGCAGGACACGAAGCTCAATTTATCTCCATATTATCTGAAACCCGGGTTTGCCTTTGGTGGTTCGTGTTTGCCGAAAGATGTGCGCGCCCTTGCTGCCCGTGCCGTAGATCTCAACGTGAAAACTCCCATGCTCTTCTCGCTGATGGAAGCCAATCGCGAGCATGTGCAGCGCGCCGTTAAGACAATTCACTCGTTTGGGAAGAAAAAAATCGGGCTGTTGGGTCTGGCTTTTAAGGCGGGAACTGATGATTTGCGCGAAAGTCCGATGGTGGACATGGTTGAGATATTACTCGGCAAGGGCTATCAGATCAGGATTTATGACAAGAATGTGGCTATGGCCAAGTTAGTGGGATCTAATCGCAGGTTCATTGAGACCACTTTGCCGCACCTTGCCGAATTACTCTGCGAGACCACGGATGAAATTCTCGCTCACTCGGAAGTGATTGTCGTAGCAAACAATGACCGCGATTTTCTGCCTGTGCTTGACAAAGTGAGGCCCGAGCAGATTGTCTTTGATCTGGTTCGCATTTCCCGCGATCTGCCGCCCGACAGAAACAACTATCATGGCTTCTGTTGGTAAGGTTCTCATTCTCGTTGAGAATCTTTCCGTGCCTTTTGACCGCCGGGTGTGGCAGGAGGCTACGACTTTAGCAGCGAACGGATGGCAAGTGAGCGTGATCTGCCCACGGATGGTGGATCGCCGGTCTTTCGAAATGCTTGAGGGCGTCGCGGTCTATCGCTATCCGATGCCGTACACGGCGCGGCGTGCGCTCGGCTACTTCGTGGAATATCCGTGGGCAATGATTCTCACCTTTCTGTATGCGCTCTACGTTTTTTGCAGGCGCGGTTTTCACATCATTCATGCCTGCAATCCTCCTGATCTCTTCTTCGCCGTTGCCTTACCGTTCAAACTCTTCGGAGTGAAATTCCTTTTCGATCAACATGATCTCTGTCCCGAAACTCTCGAATCCAAGTTTGATGGCAAGAAGGGTTTTCTGCACCGCGCCTTGCTCTTTCTTGAGAAATGCACCTACCGAACTGCCAATGCGGTGATCTCTACCAATGAATCTTATAAGAAAGTGGCGATTGAGCGGGGAGGGAAGAGAGCGGAGTGCGTCTGGGTAGTAAGAAGCGCGCCGGATCTCAAGAAATTCGTTCCCACTCCTCCAGTTCCAGCGCTCAAAAACGGAAAGAGATTTCTTGTTGCTTATCTTGGAACCATGGGTCAGCAGGACGGGCTTGATTATTTGCTGCGAAGTATTAGGATCATCCATAAAGATAGGGTGCGCAACGACATTCAGTTTACCCTCATGGGAGGTGGAGAGAATCTGGCCGCTCTGAAACAGATTGCTCAGGAACTGGATCTTGATTCCGTGGTCGAGTTCACGGGTCGAGTCTCCAACGAAATTGTCTGCCAGACTCTTTCCACGGCGGATGTCTGCGTGGCTCCCGATCCCATCAGTCCCCTCAATGACAGATCCACCATGAACAAGATTCTCGAATTCATGGCCATGTCCAAACCGATTGTCTCCTATCATCTCACGGAATCGGCGTTTTCTGCAGGAATTGCCGCCGTCTATGCCAAGGACAATGACGAAGAGGATTTCGCCCACAAGCTCATCGAGTTGCTTGATGATCAGGAACGACGCCAACGAATGGGAGCCGCCGGCTATTCCCGCCTTAAAAATGAGCTATCCTGGGATCACAGCACTAAGCAACTGCTCGCTGCCTACAATTTCCTCCGCCGAAAATAATCCAACAATACTCGCTGATCCCTTTTTTGTCATCCTGCATTTTCCTCAAATGCAGGATCTCTTTTCGCTTTTCATTTTTCTTCCACTCCGTTCCCTTTCTGTCATCCTGACGGTCCACCGGAAGGATCTCTCTTTGTTTTAGTATTTCAGAGAGATCCTGCATTCACGAGCAAGCAAAGACGTAAATGCAGAATGACAATGTGGGGATACCCTCTACTCTGTCATCCTGCATTTGTCCTCAAATGCAGGATCTCTCTTCGCTTTTCATTTTTGCTCTTCCTCTGCCGAAATCTGGAGGCGCATGAGAAATATTAGTGGCGGAACGAACTGGTGTTTAGCTAATAATTTTTGGGAGATTGCACGCGAAGAGACTACTCTAATTTCTGACTAAATTATGCCTTCGGCACGCTCAAATGCAGGAGAAAAAGAAATGAGAATTAATAATTAGGAATTGAGAATGTGGAGGCGAGCAGGATGGGGGGCTGGCTACTTTATTAGACGCGGCAGGGCCGGAAAAGTTGCACGGGCGTTCAAGTGACGGAAATGCTGAAATTGAGGTTGAGGGGCACTTGGAGACAAGTGCCGCCGCGGTGAATTCTCGCTGAGGCATGTGTCTTCACGTGCCCGGAATCTTGAATCGTATTTCCTTCTCCTCTCCCTCCACGAGTAGTGGGGGGATAAAAGGGGGGTAGATTCGGATTTTTCACCCCGCACGCTATCCTTCTCACTCCCGTCGCGGCACAATTCCGATTGCACCCGCTCTCTTTTGTCATCCTGAGTCTCCATCTTGAGCAATCTTGGAGACTCAGGATCTCTGTTTTCACAGCGAACGAAATCTTTCTCGCCGAGGCATGTGTCTTCACCTGCCCGGAATCTTGTTCTCGATTTCCTTCCCTTCTCCCTCCACGAATAGTGGGGGGATAAAAGGGGGGTAGATTCGGATTTTTCACCCCGCACGCTATCCTTTTCACTCCCGTCGCGGCACAATTCCGATTGTGCCCGCTCTCTTTTGTCATCCTGAGTCTCCATCTTGAGCAATTTTGGAGACTCAGGATCTCTGTTTTCACCGCGAACGAAATCTTTCTTGCCGAGGCATGTGTCTTCACGTGCCCGGAATCTTGATTCGGTTTTCCCACTTCTCTCCCTCCACGAGTAGTGGGGGGATAAAGAGTTTATCTCAAAATAAAATACAGCAAGTTATTATGCGATGAATAAGGTGTAGGGTGTGGTCTGTGACCCGCTTCGGTGATGGACAACAACAAGAGACGGGTCCCAGACCACGCCCTACACCGGAATTTATGCACACAGAAAGCCTCTGGCCTATTTCAGGATAGACTAAAAAAGGGGGGTTATTTTCGTTTTTGGAATTCGGATTTCAGTTTTCATTTTTCCCCCCAAGCCGCACCTTTACAGAATCACAAAATCGTAGCGCAATCTTCTTTTCAGTTTTCATTTTTCTTTTTTCCTTTCGCCTTCATCTCCTTCTCGCGGCGGCATGTGTCTTGAGTCTTCACGTGCCCCGCTCGGAACGCGAGTGAGGGGAGAATCACAAAATCGTAGCGATCTTCTTTTCAGTTTTCAGTTTTCGATTTTCCGTATGTGTCATCCAGAACCCCCATGTCTTCGTGGGGCGTTCAGGATCTCGCTTATTTCTTCACCCCCCAACTCGCTTGCACTACTGTCTCAATGTTTTTTTGGGGGGAAGTCGTTGATAAAAAAGGGCTTGACATCCTCGCGGAATTGTGTATCTTTGGAGTTCTCTCAACCCAAAA
>JAGVEU010000182.1 GCA_020057985.1 Calditrichota bacterium
ATTCCAAACACCGCCACCCAAAAGGGCATGGTTGTTGGAATGAATTTGTCCATTGCTTTGCTGCCAATAAACGCCAGAAGCACTCCGATGGCGCCGCCGACGGAGCAGATGATCGCAGATTCAACCAGAAACTGCCAGCCAACCATCCACCTCCTCGCACCCAGCGCTTTGCGCAATCCCACTTCGCTCGTGCGTTCAGTCACGCTCACAAGCATAATGTTCATGATGCCGATTCCGCCGACAATCAGCGAAATGCCCGCGATAAGAATACCCCCCGTATAGATTCCTGCCGTAATCTGCTTGTAGACGTTCATAATCATGGACTGCGAATTGATGCCGAAATCATCCGGTTCAAGCGGAGTTAGGCGACGGATTCGTCGCATGATCCCTTTTAATTCCCAGGTGAGATCCTCCATCTGTTCCGCACTCGCGGCTTTGACAATAATATCCATGTCTCGATTTCTGCCAAACTGTCTCGTGAACGCTCCCACAGGAATCAGAGCATAGTTATCCATATCCTGCCCGAAGAACTTGCCCATCTTTTCCAATACCCCAATCACCCGGTACTTGCGTGAGCGAATCACGACACTCTGTCCGATGGGATTGACTTTTTCGAAAAGCTTGTCCGCAAGCCCGGATCCAATAATCGCGACATCACGATTATGGGAGATGTCCTGATCACTTAGGAATCTGCCAAACTCCACCTTGACCGCGTTGGTTACCAAGTATTGCTCTGTCACTCCCATGATCGAGACCTGTGTCATCCGGTTTGCGCCCACATTCACGCTTGCACTGGCCTGTCCGAATGGTGATACCGCTTCCGCCAACTCTGACTCGCGTTCGACACGAGCCGCATATTCCGGCTTCATCTCCCGGCGCTTCATCATCTCCCGCCAGTTGTCTCCAAACCAGTTCCAACGCGAAACATAAACGGTATTCGTGCCAAGGAAGGCAAACTGCTTTTCAACGGACTTGTTCAGACCAAGGATAATGGTAATCATGAGAATGACGGTCATCACGCCAATGATAATTCCAAGCGTCGTGAGCACAGCGCGAATTTTGTTCGCGCGCAGAGCACGAAACGAAATCCACAATCCTTCGTTAACGTCGGTGACAAATCTCATAATTAGGCAGTTGCTACTTCACCTGATCCGACTCAATTTTGCCGTCGCGCAGACGAACAATCCGTTTGGTGTGCCGGGCAACATCCTCCTCATGAGTCACTAAAATGATGGTGTTGCCTTGGTCGAAGATTTTCTGGAAAATGTCCATGATCTCCGCGCCTGTTTTCGAGTCCAGATTTCCCGTCGGTTCGTCGGCAAGAATGATCGAAGGATTGGTGACCAGTGCGCGCGCAATGGCCACTCGCTGCCGTTGACCCCCGGACATTTCGTTTGGCTTATGGTGCATCCGATCTTCGAGGCCAACTGCAATGCAAGCTTGTTTAGCCCGCTCTTTGCGCTCCGCCGATGGTCTGCCAGCGTAGATCAGCGGCAGTTCCACATTGTGAAGACAGGTGGCGCGCGGCAACAGGTTGAAGGTTTGGAATACAAAGCCAATCCGCCGGTTGCGAATATCCGCAAGTTGATGATCTCGCAGTTTTCCCACGTTTTCGCCTGCCAGGGTGTATTCCCCCGAAGAGGGAGTGTCAAGGCAACCGATCAAGTTCATTAGAGTAGATTTGCCTGATCCAGACGGGCCCATGATAGCGACGTATTCATTGGACTTGATGGTCATATCCACACCGCGTAGCGCATGAACCTCTTCGGTGCCAACCTTGTAGGTCTTGGTCAACTCCCGAATCTCGATCAGGAATCCGTTCTTGCTGAGTCCGTTCCCGTTTTGTTTACCGTTCTTGAACATATTCGAGTTTTTTTTCGAGTTAATCGGCGGCTGTGCGAGCTAGAGATTCCGGTAGGGTTGTGTCCAGCACCGAGGACGGTGCTGGCTAGTAATAAACCTACTCGGGGGCTACTTCATCCTTCATCCCTTCTTCGGCCCCTTCTCATCCTTGCTCTTTAGCTTGACCTTGGTTCCATGTTTGAGGTCTTTGGCCAGCTCTTTGTAGGGGCCGTTGATAATGGAGTCTCCTTCGGCCACACCGGAGAGAATCGCAAGGTATCTATCTGAGGAAATCCCCGTTCTCACCGGTTTCCAGACGGCGGAGTCCACCGTAAACACAAACACTCCGGTTTCAAGGTCTTCCCGCTTCAGTAGTTTTGTGGTGTCTGCTGTACCGGCTCGGGCTTCTTCGGCGATGCGCCGCGAGGATTTCGGTTGAGCCTTCTCCTGAATCTCCACGGCTTTACCCTCGCTCTTGTCACGCAGCGCGACGCACTGAATGGATACTGAGAGCGCGTTGTCGAGGTGATCGGTTTCGATCTCAACCGTTACGCTCATGCCGGGACGAATGCCGACTACGGTATCAAGAACGGCTACCTTGACGTCGAAGTTCGTGGCTTCCTGCTGACTTCCCAAACCGGCGGTCTTGGCGGACTGCGAAATCTCAGATACGACTCCGCGAAAAGTTGTATCAGGATAAGCGTCAATCGAAACGGCGACGGAGTCTCCGGCTTTCACACCCACGATGTCATTCTCATCCACCTGTGCCTTGACCTGCATCTTAGACAAGTCCGCGACATTCATAATGACATCTTCCTGAAACTGCGAGCCAAGCGTATTCTCGCCGATCTTCTTGGACAGCATCGAAATGGTTCCCGCCATGGGCGACACGATGTGGGTCTTATTGAGATTCTCTTTGGCATTGCGCTCTTGGGCAACGGCTCGATCAAGATCCGCCGCCGCAAGTTCTGCCGAAGCATTGGCCGCGTCGAGATCGGCTTCTGATCCCATGCCCTTCTCCACAAGACCTGAGATGCGTCGCAGGTCGGCTTCTGACTTTTGTTTTTGTGCTCGCGCACTCCGCAAAGAGGATTGTGCTGCCTCGACACTCGACCGATAGATTTCCGGATCAAGTTCCAGGAGGAACTGTCCCACTTCCACGCGGTCTCCCTCCTTGACCGGCAGTTTGATAATACGTCCGGGAATTTCCGCCGAGATTTTCACCTGTGTAACAGGTTCCACTTTTCCGGTCGCTGAAACCGTAGAAACAAGCCGTCGCATTTGAGCAGTCTCCACTGTGACTGCGGTCGGCGGCGTTTTCTTCTTCTTCGCGGTCACCACAGAAATGCCTCCGGCGACGACGAGGAGGATGATGACAATGACAAAAATGCGCCGCTTTGTGAACTTCATGCTTAACCTTGTCGAATAATATGCGTTGTGAATTCTCCCTTAGTAGGAGAGGCCTATTGAGAGGAAAGTTGCAGTTGTTCTGAAAATAAACCGAATGTCCTTCTGCAAGGCACAATTAGGACTTGTAGACAAGAAGGGAATAGAAGGGCCTTATGCCTATCCGACAATTCCTACCCCTTAGTCGAGATACCGTTGGGCACTAAACTTGCTTTTTGGGTCTGCGATACGTATGAACTTGTGAACGAGCTGTTGGAGAACGGTATGACCACTAAGCCTGCCCCCCATTCCGAATTGATTGAGCCTCTGCGAAACTTCCTCGAATCCTTTACTCAAGAGCTTACAGAACAGCAGTTTATCCCGGCGTTTCGGGACGAACTTCGCCGTCTTGTCTCGTCTCTCGAAGGTTTGTCGCAGTCCGAAGAAACCCTGCAACAGATTGCGCGGGGCGTTGACCGGTTGCGGGAAGTCTTCGCACCGGCTGGAACTCGGCTACTGGAGGGAGTCAAGAGTCTTGAGACCCTGATGCGGAATAACGCAACTGAGCTGCAGGATCAGGCTGATGGAGTCCTTGCGACCCTAACCCAAACTCACGCTCGGCTTGAAGGCACTTTGCGTAGCGAGGCGGGTCTGTTGCAAGAGCGCACCTTAGCCAGCCGCGAGGCACTTGCCAACACCGTCACGCAAATCGAGCAACGATTGCAGGATATGACCGGCAAGATCGAGAAGATCTGTGGACGTGCAGAGGCCGAAATCGCCGAGCTTGCCTCGTTGCCTATGAAGCAGCTTGAAGCGTCAGCAAGGGAGACCTCTTTACCCTCTATTAACTCCCAAAACGCTATCGAGTTGCCCGCCGAGCTAAAAGACTTGTTCCAGAACGCAGAAACTATTGTTACTCAAGCGCTTACGAAATATGGCACAGAGCTTCAGGGGGCTCTCCAAAGCAATTCACAGGAACACAGAGAATACCTTTCAAAACTGAACAAATCTGTTACTGCTGCTCTTGTTTCGGTGCGCCCACAGATGCGGGAAGATTTGGACAGCGCAATCACTTCGCTTCGTGATCAGCTTCAGACTCTCATTCAGGTTGAGACGGAAGCACAGTCCGCCCGCCCGCAGACCAGCAATGAGCCTGCTGCCGAGGAGATCGCCTCAAGCAAGAGTCTGAAGGCGATCCTTACTGGCTCAGAAAAGAGAGTGGTTCAGGAAATCTCGAACCTGCAAGCGAGTCAAAAGAGCGATCTGAGTGCCTCAGAAGAAGCCATCAGAATACTCCTTGAGGGGTTTGGTGATGCCGCCGCAAAACAGAATAAGAAACTGACCAATGACAGTCAGGCGATCAATCAGTCCGTTCAGAAGCTCGAACAGATGCTCCGGAGTATTGCCGACGAGACAAAGCAGTCACAGCAGGGACTCTCGGACACGCAGCGCGGGGTTGAGCAATTGCTGGCAAAGAACACGGAGCAGGAGAAAACTCTCGCTGGCAGTATTGAGCAAGTAAGTTCGCAACTCGAAAAGCAGCAGCAAGCGTTGGAGGAAAAGCGACAGGTTGATACGCAGGCTTTCAAACAACTTGCTGCTCGATTCGCCGCTGTCGAAAAATCAGCCATCGCAGCCGCTGAGCTTGCACTTGCGGAGAGTTCCAAACAAAGCGAAAGCATCGAACAGGGGCTTGCGGATCTTCATGAACAACTCCACTCCAACATCGAAGCCGGCAGTCAGCAAGTCACTGAGGCACTGAGCAAACTGGCGCTTGCTTGGTCAGAGGAACTGAATTCTCTACGCGAAAGTATCCATGAAACCGTAACAGCAAACGCCGATGTGCTTTTGCACAGTCTGGAAGGAATAGATACTGAGCTGAAGGCAGGCCAGCAGGTCGGACAGAGAATTGAACATGACTTGCAAGCTGAGTTCAAGCGGGCTGCCAGCCTGATCGGCGAGCGACTTGAAACTCTCCAGAGCAAGTCCGTAGATCTCTCCGCTTCGGTAGAAAACCAAGTCCACGTCGTTACTTCAGAAGTGGCGGAACTACGACTCGGACAGGAGAAGTCGCTGATCGTGCTTAAAGAAGCGATTCGGGCGAATTACGATGAGAATGCAGCGCGGCTCAAGGAGGTTATCGGTTCCGCAATGGACAGCTTCGTCAAACAGCTTGCGATTGTTCCCCAGACTCTGGAACGCTATTCGCAATTGATTGAATCGCTGCACCAGAGTGAGCAAATAGCTTTGCAGGCAATCTCCAGCGACACCAAAAGTCTGCTCTCGATTGTCTCTGACCAGTATTCCACCATTGCCTCCGATAGCGGCGCCATGAAGAAGTACCTCCCGCTGTTGGATAAAAAACTTGAGAAACATGCCGGAGAATTGGATACGCTTCGAAAAACACAGGTTCAGCAGGATAAGAGTCTTGCCGATCTGATGAAGGCGCTTTCCGAAAACCGCGACCAACTGCGCACCCAAGACAAGGAACTGAAACAGGAATTGAGAAACAGGGCTTCTCAGCAGCAAAGTGGCTTCGAGGAAAACCGGCAGGCTGTCGGGCGGATAAGTTCCGAACTGAGGAACGTGCAAGAGACGGATCTGCCCACATTCCGCCGTGAGCTGACCAGCATGCTTGCCTCCAAATTCGAGTTCATGGAAAACATTCAGAGCGAAAGACAGGAAAGCCTTCGCTCTCAA
>JAGVEU010000106.1 GCA_020057985.1 Calditrichota bacterium
TTTCTTTATGGATGCTTTTCTTGTTAGTGGCTAACACCTACGCCCAGCCGAATCCCGACACGCTCTGGACCCGCACTTACGGGGGGATCCTCGATGATTATGCCTATTCCATAAAGCAGACTTCAGACGGAGGCTATGTGATTGCAGGACTAACAGGGGGTTATGCGCCTAGTTTTTCTGATTTTTATGTTGTGAAGACAGATGCGCAGGGAGATACGCTCTGGACCCGCACCTACAATGAAAGCTCCTATGACATAGCCTATTCGATTCAGCAGACGACGGACGGCGGTTTCGTGCTCGCAGGAAACATCTTTTATGAAAACTCCAATCAGTCTGGTTACTATGTAATGAAGACCGATGCGCAGGGGGACACCCTCTGGACCCGCACCCATGTAGGAACCGGAGAGGCTTATTCGATTCAGCAGACAACGGACAGCGGCTATATCATCGCGGGCGGTTGGCATTTCCGTGTGGTGAAGATGAATTCGCAGGGCGACATCCTTTGGACCCGTACCTACGGACGGGGTGTCGCAAATAGTGCCTATGCCATTCAGCAGACCACGGATGGTGGCTACGTGGTCGCGGGATACACCTCTAATACTCCTGGTGGGAGCCACTATGATTTCTATGTTGTGAAGACCGATAGTCAAGGGGACACGCTCTGGACCCGCACCTATGGGGAGGGATACTACGACCAAGTAGCCCATTCCATTCAGCAGACTGCGGATGGCGGGTATGTGATCGCAGGATTCTCGGGTGACCCTTTCACGCAACAGGGGGGGGCTTGGGTGGTTAAGACTGACGCCCAGGGCGATACACTCTGGACGCGCTACCCTGGCGTGACTAACACGGGGTTTGGGTCCCCATCCCAGTCCATTGTGCAAGATACTACAGACGGCGGCTTCGTGTTTGCGGGTCACACATCTCACGATCCTTTGGGGTTCTATGTTGTGAAGTACAATGCGCAGGGTAACCGGCTCTGGACTCGTAGGTATAGCCGAAGCGGCCACGAGTGGGCCAATTCCATTCAGCAGACAACGGATGGCGGCTTTGTTATCGCCGGAAGCATTCACGGACCTGGGAGTGGAGACGACTTCTATGTGGTGAAGACAGGGCCGGACGCATCGAACGCAGCACCTGACATGGTGGGCGCAGTTCCCAGTGGGTTCGCTCTTGAGCAGAACTATCCCAATCCGTTCAATCCTTCCACGCAGATTGCCTATGCGCTCCCCCGTACGGGAAGAGTGTCACTGACCATCAGCAATCTCTTAGGCCAGAATGTTGCCGTTGTGGAAGATGAGATTCAAACCGCAGGAACTCACACGGTTTCCTTTGATGGTTCCGCACTGCCCTCCGGCATTTACTTCTATCGTCTTCAAACCGGAGACTTTGTTCAGACAAAAAAGATGATCATCTTGAAATAGCTACTCGATTCGCATTACGATGAGAATGCACTACCATGCCGAGCCGTGCGTCCTCACGAGGCCTGAATCGGATCTCCTATCTCCCCCTACTTCAGTAGGGGGACAAAGGGGGTCTATGAATCCAAATCCATCGGAAGCTACAATACGAATACATTTTAGTTGATTCTTAAAATGTCAGCACTGCTCAAGCAGGGTTGATGTCCATATACCATCTGAAAAACTCCTCGCACTGAAATAAATAAAGGGTGTAAATGCCTGTGGACATCCTTCCAAACAGCATTCTCACCCAACCACATTGACTCCTTGATTTGACTGCTATGGAACAACTCATACTTACCCTTCTGATCGTTGCCAGCCTCTATTTGTTTGTTTCGCCTGTCTGGAAACGACTTCGTCTTGTATTGAAAGCACGGCAACGACTCCGGTTCGACCAAATGGGAAAGCGCTGGCTTCGTTTTCTGAGCGAAGTGGTGATTCAATATGCCGTCATCAAGGAACGCCCCTTCACCGGCGTGATGCACACGCTTGTTGCGTGGGGATTCTTTATCTTTGGACTGGAGTCTTTTCATCATTTTGCAACAGCGTATGGGTGGCATCCGCTGGGCGAGGGAGCATTTCACCGCGCCTATGGGATTGCGGTTGTGGTTTTTGCAGTACTGGTTATCATCGGCATCACCGCTCTGGCTTTCCGTCGTTTCGTGCTTCGTCCGGACACTTTAGGCAAACGCTCGTGGAGTTCTGCTACCATAGCGCTCTTCATCGAAGTCTTGATGGTCACCTATCTGCTGAGCTACTTTCGTCTTCTGCAAGATCCGTTGGCTCAGGATATTAACTGGTGGATTCATTCGCTGATCATCCTCGCGTTCCTCGTAGTCATTCCACACAGCAAACACCTGCATCTCGTTCTAAGTCCTTTGACTACTTTTACCAAGGACTTCGAACTGGCGCGGATTCATCCGCTGGATTTCGAGAAAGAGGAAATGGGAGTAGAAAAACTCTCGGATTTTAGCGCGCATACGATTCTTAGCGCCTTCACCTGCGTGGAATGCGGTCGCTGCTATGATCATTGCCCAGCTCGACAGACCGGCAAATTGCTGGATCCGAAGCAACTCATCCTTGACATTCGCGCCGGACTGCTGGCCGATTTTGAGCAAACTGTGGTGGGTCCGGTTATCAAAGAGGAGATCCTGTGGCAATGCACCACCTGCGGCGCTTGCACCTATCAGTGTCCCGTGGGAATAGATCAGGTGGTTCCGATCCTTGAAATGCGTCGTGGACAAGTCTCCGCCGCTGAATTCCCCGCAACCATGCGGCCACTCTTTGATAATTTGGAGAAAACCGGCAATCCGTGGAAATATCCTGTCAGTCAAGCCGATGAATTCATCGAACAAAACGGATTTCCGGACTTCCATAATCACGAAGTGCTCTACTGGCTCGGATGCATGGGACGCTACGATTTCTACTATCAGAAAGTCTCGCTCGCGATGGCGCAGATTCTCAAAGCGGCTAATGTGAAATGGGGAATTCTGCGGGACGAGAAATGCACCGGAGATGCCGCTCGCCGTGCCGGAAACGAATTCGTTTATCAGGCATTGGCTGAGCATAATATCGCACTGCTAAATGACGCTGCACCGAAGCTGATTCTAACAAGCTGCCCGCACTGCCTTAGGACATTGCAGGAATACCGCGACTTGGGACTAAATCCAAAAATCCCGATCGTTCATCACTCGGAATATATTGCCGGACTGCAGCAAAGTGGCCAATTGCAGCTTTCGGGAATCGCACCCCATGAAGTAACCTTCCATGATCCGTGTTACCTCAGCCGCTACATCGGCCCGAGTCACGTTCAATTTCCGCGCGAAGTGATCAAGGGAACAGGTGCCACGCTTACAGAACCGCCGCATCACGCTGAGCATACCTTCTGTTGCGGAGCAGGCGGGGCGCTTCTGTTCACGGAAGAGACCGTGGGCGAACGGGTGAATCATCACCGCGTCAAGGAACTTCTCGAAACAAAAATGTCCGAAGTCAGCACGGCTTGTCCGTTTTGCCATTTGATGCTCCGCGATGGCTTGAAGGATTTGAGCAAAGAATCCGTGGCGGTGCGCGACATTGCCGAACTCGTTGCGTCGTGTTTGCTGGTGCGGAGTGGAAATGAGTCGTGAGCGCGCGTGATTGATCTGCACAATCATGTCTTGCCCGGAATTGATGACGGCTCGGATGGAATGCGGACTTCGCTGCGGATGCTTGAACAGGCAATCTTGCAGGGAATTACGCACGTCGTCTGCACCTCGCACGCCAACGATCGTTCCAATGCGGAGACAGACAAGCTGTTTCATGACGTCTTCTCCCGACTGAAAGGCGAGGTTAAGAGTCAGCAGTTACCCATTGAGCTTGGACTCGCGGCAGAGATCATGTTTGGCACGGAACTCAAGAGCATCCTCGAATATCCCTTTGCCACGTACAATGGAAAAGGCGAGTATTTTCTGGTCGAGTACTCCCGTGAGACACCCTGGGAGATCATCATCAATGTAATTAAGTCTGCGCGACGCTGGGGCAAGCGTCCGGTGATCGCTCATGTGGAACGCTTCAGACATGCAACGCGACACATCTCGCGAATGCAAGAGATGCGTGCGGAGGGAGCGATTCTGACGATGGATGCGGGTGCACTGCTTGGTCAGTTTGGAAAGGCAATGATTCCGCTCGCCAGAAATTTGGTTTCCGCAGGTACCATTGACATCTTATGCAGCGATGCCCACAATGCCGATGAGCATGGCTTCTGTCTCAAGGCAGGATTTGAAGCGGCGACCGCATTGCTCGGACAAGTCAACGCACAGAAAATGGTCTTGGACAAACCGCGACTTATTTGGGACGGCACACCTTGGCCAGAAGATAACAACTCGAAAACGGAATGAAAGTCGGACCCTATTCCATATCACTGATCGAGACCGGAGACTTCCGGCTCGACGGCGGAGCAATGTTCGGTGTGGTTCCGAAACCATTGTGGAGTCGCCTCTGTCCGGCGGATGATGCGAATCGCATTTTCATGACCATGCGCGTTCTGCTGATCGAGAATTCTGAACGCAAGATTCTTGTGGACTGCGGAGCGGGGGAGAAGGATGGCTTGAAGTTTCGGGAGCTGTACGCGCTCGATAACTCTCAGAAATCCCTTGTGAATTCATTGCGCGCAAGCGGCATCACACCTGATCAGATTACGGACGTGATTCTCACCCATCTGCATTTCGATCATGCCGGAGGTGCGACCAGACTTGACGGAAAAGAAGTGGTTCCGACTTTTCCAAAGGCACAATACTATGTTCAACGTAAGCAATATGACCATGCCTTAAGCCGCAGCGAGCGCGACCGTGCCAGCTACATAGATCAGAACTATGAGCCGCTGAGGGCTGCCGGACAACTCAATTTTACAGACGGCGACACTGAGATTCTTCCGGGTATTGAATTGCTCACGATGTCGGGGCATACTCCCTTCCTGCAAACAGTTCGAGTGACGGACGGTACACATGTAGTCTGGTTTCCCGCAGATCTGATTCCCATGTCTGCTCACATCCCTTTGCCGTATATAATGGGTTATGATCTATTCCCCGTGACCACACTTGCAGAAAAGAAGAAAATCCTGCCCCGCGTGGCCGACGAAAAATGGACGGTTGTCTTCGAGCATGATCCGCAAGTCCCAGCCAGTCGCCTGAGTCTGGATGACAAAGGGAAAGTTGTCAAGGGCGAAGACGTCGCGATCTGACTTCACTTGCCCCCCTACCCCCCCGCGAGCACACTACTGTCTCAATGTTTTTTTTGGGGGAAGTCGTTGATAAAAAAGGGCTTGACATCCTCGCGGAATTGTGTATCTTTGGAGTTCTCTCAACCCAAAA
>JAGVEU010000104.1 GCA_020057985.1 Calditrichota bacterium
CCGTCCTCGGACAGGCGTTCAGAATCTTTTCCAAACCACCCCTCTTTCGCGGCGGCATGTGTCCCCACTCCTCACATGCCCCTCATTCGCATGACATGGAGTTCTGTTTTATCGGCCATGAGAGGAGTCTCTCCGAGGAGATTCTGAACGCCCGCGCGAAAACCGAAGACGCGCGGTGTCCAGAATGACAAGCTCTTCAAACCGACTGTCATTCTGGACACTGGCCGTCCTCGGACAGGCGTTCAGAATCTTTTCTAAACCACCCTCGGCCAAATACGGGCAATACCGGAAATTCGCGGGAGCACCTTTTGGATTTTGGATTTTCTTCACACAAACGCCAATTCGACAATTTGCTTCTGTTCAAGATGATGCTGCTCGACATATCCGGTCGCGGTTACGCCGGATTCCTTGCGGAAGATGCCCGTCAATGGCGCAAGCGTGAACTTTCTAAGCATGAACGACCACGCTCCCATATTTTCCGGCTCCTCTTGTACCCAAGTCCACTGCTTTGCTGATTTATACTCTCCAGTCAACTTCGCCAATTGTTCGTGAGGCAGCGGATAAAGCTGCTCCAATCGAATAACAGCGACGTTCTTTCTCTGCTCCTTCTGCTGCTTATCAAGCAGGTCATAATAGAGTTTTCCTGAACAAAGCAAGACTTTGGTCACCTCTCGTGCTGTGACGAAGGAATCATCCATGACTTCCTGAAACCGGGTGCCCGACGCAAAGTCCTCGAGCGGACTTGTGCACAGCGGATGCCGCAGCAGACTTTTCGGAGTCATGACAATCAGCGGTTTGCGGAAGGGACGATGCAGTTGCCGCCGCAAGGTATGAAACAGATTGGCCGGAGTTGTGCAGTTGACAACCTGCATATTATTATCAGCGCAGAGTGCAAGCGCCCGCTCAAGACGTGCTGAAGAATGTTCCGGCCCTTGTCCTTCGTACCCATGCGGAAGCAGCAGACACAGACCGTTCATTTCCTTCCACTTGGACTCCGCTGCGCTCAGAAATTGATCGAAGATGATCTGAGCGCCGTTGCCGAAATCACCGAACTGCGCTTCCCAAACCGTTAGCCCATTTGGAGTTGCGGATGCATAGCCATACTCAAACCCAAGTACGCCATATTCTGAGAGCGGTGAGTTGTAGATACTGAAACGAGCTTGTTCGGGACTGACATGTTCAAGCGGAACGTACTCCTCCTCAGAGTCTTCGATCTTGAGCACTGCATGTCTATGCGAGAACGTGCCCCGCTCGGAGTCCTGTCCACTGACTCTGACTGGAAACCCCTCGTTCACCAGCGAACCATAGGCCAGGAGTTCACCCATTGCCCAGTCCAGCTTGTTGGTTTCCTCAACCGTTCGCTTGCGATCCTGAAGGATCTTCACGATCTTCGAGAAAAATTTGGGTTCAGAGGGCAACTCGTAGAGCGTGCGTGAGAGGCTCCGCAGGGTCTGCAGATCCACGCCCGTCTCCGGAGAACTCGCAAAGTCGCTCTTGTCCGATGGAATAAGGTCTTTCCATGTGTCATGCATGAAAGTTTGATCCGGAGCGATCGGAATCTGTTTTGCAGCGTCAAAGTGCTCCTGAAGTTCTTGCTCGAACTTCTCCTGCATTTTCTTCGATTGCACTGCGTCGAGAGTGCCAAGTTCGGTCAATTTGCGGGCATAAATCTCAAGCGGGTTCGGATGTTTGGCAATGGCTTTGTACAAAACCGGCTGAGTAAAGCGCGGCTCGTCCCCCTCATTATGTCCGTGCTTGCGATAACCAAGAATGTCAATGAACACATCGCGATGAAAAGTCTGCCGAAACTCGAGCGCCAACCCAATTACATACACCACAGCCTCCACGTCGTCGCCATTCACGTGAAACACCGGAGATAGCGTTACCTTGCCGACGTCCGTGCAATAAGTACTGGAACGGGCATCGAGATAATTCGTTGTAAAACCCACCTGATTGTTCAAAACCACGTGGATTGTGCCGCCGGTCTTGTATCCATCAAGCATGGACATTTGCAGCACTTCATACACCACTCCCTGTCCGGCAATCGAGGAATCGCCGTGAATCAGAATCGGAGCAATCTTGTTTAGATCTCCGCCGTACACACGATCAAGGCGAGCCCGAACAATTCCCTCCACAACGGGATCAACCGCTTCAAGATGCGAGGGATTCGGTGCAATGCTCAACTGAACTCTCTTACCACTTGTCGTAAGTCGCTCACTCGAAAAGCCGAGATGGTATTTCACATCACCCGCGAAGCCTTCTTCCAGACTTCCGGTTTTGCCTTCAAACTCGCCGAAGAGTTGATCATAGCTCTTTCGGAGAATATTCGCAAGAATGTTCAACCGCCCGCGATGAGCGCTGCCGAGCACAAACTCCTCGATGCCCATGCTGACGCCCTTCTCTATGATGGCATCGAGCGCCGGAATAATTGTCTCAACTCCTTCAATGGAGAATCGCTTCTGCCCCACAAACCGGCTATGCATGAATTTCTCAAAGACTACAGTTCGCGTCAACATCCCAAGGATGTGCATCTTTTCGTCGGTGGAGAAATTCTGCGTGTTGCGACACGACTCCATCTTGGCTTGCAGCCACTCGATCTCGTTGGGGCTGCGGATATATTTGTATTCCACGCCTACCGAGTGACAATACGTCTGATCGAGTAATGCGACAATCTCCCGCAAAGTAACAGGACCAAGCCCAACCGCGTTTCCGGCCTGAAATACCGTGTCGAGGTCTTTCTCGCCAAGATTAAAGGCTTCAAGCACCAAAGGACCATCGTACTTACGCCGCGTTCGCACAGGATTGGTTTTCGTGAACAAGTGCCCGCGCTGGCGATAAGCTCCAATCAGATTGAGCACATTGGCTTCTTTGGAGAACCTCTCGGGAGCAGGGGCGCTGAGTCCGTCAAGAGTAGTTCGTGCGAACTCAAAGCCCTCGAAGAACTTCCTCCAGCCGGAGTCGAGTGATTCCGGACTCTCCAGATATTGCCTGTAGAATCCTTCAATCACTGCCGGATCTCCGTTACCTATATATGTGAGGGCTGTTATTTTATCTGTCATTTCTACCTTGCCACCTGCTCGCGGGGGATTGGACATTCCTCCTGTAGCGCCGCATGGATATGCGCTCTTCCGCTACTCAACAAGAATCACAAGATACCAATCTCTCCGCAAGATGTCAAGAATGTCAGCTATAGTGCTTCTCGGAAGTAAGTTGCGACATTGTTCGACGAGCACTGCCAATACTAGTACCTACTTGCAAAGATCAGCATATTTATGAAGGCGTTTAGGATGTACTTCGGAGGCCGTCCAGACAAACGGAGTGGTGGTTTGATTGAAGATC
>JAGVEU010000208.1 GCA_020057985.1 Calditrichota bacterium
ACGAAATGCGGACACAAGGAGTCCCGCAAAGAGAATCAAGCCCACGACACCCGTCTCGGTGGCAATGTCAATATATGTGTTGTGCGAGATCATCCCAAAGGTCAGCGAGGTTGATAGGAAGTCCGCCGAGTACGTTCGGTAGTTACCCAAGCCAACGCCAAGCGGGAAGGACTCCTCAAACATATGCAGGCCGCCCACAAGAAGTTGAGACCTCTGTCTTATCGAGCCGTCAGCCTTGCCAGAAGTAAGCGTGGCCATTCTGTCGAACACGTTGGTTGGAAAGATCGTGACCACAACGAGCAGGATCAGCGCTACAGCTCCAGTGGCATACCAGCGGTACTTTCGGTCTGCAGATAGAATAATAATCAAGAGGAGCAATGCGCAGAGCAATCCACCTCTGGACAACGATAGCATCACGGTTACAAGACCAAGAACAACCGCAAGAGTGGTAATCGTTCGCAGAATTACTCCGAGCTTAGTTCTCGAAACAGCTGCGGCAAAACCGATCATGGGAATGAGAACATGCGACATCGCATTCGGATCAGCCCAGTAGCCATAGAATCTGCTCACATCTCCCGGCTTTGAGTTCTTTGCTATTTCGAGGGCTGCGCCCGAAGTCAAGAATTCAATCGAAGAGTTGATCGTGTAGGACGCAGTAGTCAGCAGCCCTACGGCGGCACCGACAGCTAAGGCATAGAAGTGCTTTGGCTCGCGTACGATCTCTGTATATAGAACCAAGCTCAAGAATGCCGCCCGCATCATCCTGAGGGATTGCACTGAATGGTCGTAGTTACCGCTCCAGATCATGGTTACTATGCACCACGCGAAAAAGAGGAATGCCCATTTCATTACAGGTGTAACTCGCCATGTGAAATCACGCTGGAAGGTCTTTCGGATCACCAGAATAATGATCGTGAGCAGCAGAGTCCCGGAGTACGATCCAGGAAGAAAACCCGTGAGTCCTGCGGTCATGCCGAATACCGCAAGCATCCCCCCAAGAATCGGATACCGAAATAGGATAAGCCCAACCGTGGCGCCTCCGAGCGCCATGGCCAGCACCGGAGCGCGTCCCCAATACGTCCATACCGTCCAGAGCGCCGCGAACAGCACGGCGACGACCACGCCAAGGCTCGTCTGTTTCGTGGTCAGCGGTCGAAGTCGCGCGAGGATGTTCTTCTCGATGAATGACGAAGTGGTAGACACGCCGTTCTACTTAGACCAGCTCTGTCGCAATCTCAGAATTCGAGAGTGTTGTGGATGAGATGGGTCATTCGCAGCAGCTCCGAAGAAATCCATAGCAAGGGCAATAATCAAACCAAGAACGAAAGCGCCAAAAGCGCCAAGCAGCACCATGAGGCTCCGCCTTGGCCATACCCTCTTTGTTGGAACCGAGGGAGCATCCACTTGTTGAATTGTGGGAGTTGTTCGCACCTCCTCCAATTTCGCCTGCTCGTACGACTGAAGCAAGAATCCGACAAGGAGTTGCTGAATCTCAAGATCTCGCATTAGCCGGAGGTAACTCAGGCCTTCAGATGCTGCGTCTTGCAGATGCACAAGAAACTCGCTCCTGTCATCCGCGCTTTTCTTCCGGATGAGGTTCTGAAGACTCGTATCAATGCTGGCGAGCTTGATCCGCAACATCCCGATTTCGGGACTGCTGCTATCGAAGATCTTCTTTGTCATCTCCAGTTCGGTCTGCGTAGCGAGTCGTTGAGCTTCCAATTGCGCTGCCGCCTGAAGAGTGGCTTTGACCTGCTCTTCAACATTCAAGATTCCGGTCTGCAGTTGGAATCGGTACAGGCTGTCTTCCAGCGAGGTCAATTTCCCCCGCGCTTCTTCCAAGCGGCTGCTGACAAACTCACGTTCGTTTTTTGCACGGGTTGACTTCAGCTCCCTATTCCTACGATCGAGCCCTTCAACGAAGAGCTCCGCGATGCGCTTAGCTCGCATAGGATCTGAATCCTCAGCGTAAATGGTGATTGTCGCGGAAGCTATGTCGAGTTCGAAGCGTGTGTTCGCCTTCAAAAGTGACAAGACTTCCTCCATGGTCGCTTTCTCCATTCCGTACACCTTGCGGAGATCGAGTTCTGCCACGATGCGCTCGCCAAGCATTCTGCTATTGAGGATTGCAATAAAGAACTCCCCTGAGAGTTCACCCATTGAGCCCACCAGACTTGAGATTCCGCCAAGGCCACCAAGCTTGGAGCTGATCAGGCTCCCAATAGAAGTTCCGCCCTCTTCTTGCACCCGGACAACGGCCGTGCTGCGAAACTTCGGCGTCACCAGAAATGAAACGACAGTCACAATCAGCGCTGATGCCAGCGTCAGGACGGCCAAGAACTTCCGCCATTTGATAAGAAAAGCGAGGAAATCGAGCAAATTCACTTTGTCACGGTCTTGATCTGGCATATACTTGATCCGAGAAATCTGTGCAACTTAACGCAGTAAATTAGTCATTTTCTTCTAAAAAGTCAATAGTTTAGCAGAGCAAAAGGCGGTTCCGATCACTCGAAGCCGCCCGAAAAAATGGTACTGTATTACCTGTCTCAATAGTCCGTGAAGTACAGATAACGCTTGTCCACTACTCCAATTTCTTTCTGAGCAGTTGCCAGCCAATCTGCATAGACTCTGTTCTGCTTGGTTTTCCGCAGTTGGTCGGCGATCTCGTTCTTTTTCGCAGCGAATCCGGCAGAATCGGCTTCAGTCTTGCTCAAGAGAACAGCCACAAAGCCGCCTTTCGAGTTGGACAGCGCGTCCGAAATCCGTCCGGGATTCAGCGCCAGAAGTCGTTTTGCAATGGTCTCGTCCGTTCCGAAAACCTGAAGGAAGTCACGTTGCAGATGCTCAGCCGTAGTATCAACCTTTAGTGCCTCGAGGGCGGCCACAGCGAAGAATTGTTCGGCAGTAGACACCTTGTCACGAAAACCGCGCGCGGCCTCGGCTGCCAGCGCTTCCTGCTTCTTTTTCACGAGAATTCCCCGAATTTGAGCCTCAACTTCCTTCAAAGGAGTGATTCCTTCTGGCTCGACCTCCTTGAGCTGGAAAACCGTGTAGGCGTCCGCGCCGCGCACCTTTGTCTTGAAAACATAGCTGATTGCACCACGCTTCGAGGCAAATGCAAAGTCCATAACCGGTAGCAGGGTTCCAAAACCGGGGACATTCCCCGCCGCACTCTTCATGAACCAGTCGGTATCCTTAGCCTCAAGACTTGACCTTAAAGCCGTAGGAGAGAATCCGTCGGCCTTGGCGGCCTCGCTGAAATCCTTCGCTTTCTGAGAAACGCGCTCTTCTGTATCTGAGCCGATTTTCCATTTGATCAAGATGTGACTGGCTCGCACCGAATCGCCCTCAGCCCCCCCTTTTCTATCCATGACTTTGATGATGTGCTCACCGAAACGAGTTGCGATTGGACCCACAGTTTTCCCCGGAGGCGTGGCGAACGCGGTAGAATCAAATTCTTTGACCATGCGCCCGGAAGTAAAATACCCGAGATCTCCACCGTTCACCGCTGAGCCTTGGTCTTCGGAATATTCTTGCGCAAGAGCTGCAAAATCTTCACCTTTCAGAGCACGATCCAGAGCTTCCTGTGCAATCTCAATTACACGATTTGTGTCATCCTTCGTGGCAGCAAGTGGAAATAATACGTAAGTTAGCTTGCGACGCTCCTTGCGCTGATAATCGCTCCTATTATCAAAGAAGGATGTTTCAATGTCCTTTGAGGAAATAGATGTGGAATCCACCGCGAAGTTTCGTAGTGGGAATGAGACTACAGCCGCCTTGAACTTCCTCGTGGTCACACCATACTCATCCCACACTTCCTCAGGAGAGACGAAAACAGGCGCAATCACCCGATCAATGACCTTCTGATTGCTCATGCTCTGGCGATAGTCCGCCTCGATGGCCACAAGTGACTCGGCTGAACGAGGATCACGCAGAAACTGGTCGTAAAGGCTCTTGTCGAACTGTCCGTTCTTTTGAAAATTCTGATTGCTTCTGATCCAATTTGGTGGGTTGTTCTGGACAGCATAGGCAACTTCGGCATCGGATGTAGTAAGACCGAGTTTATCTTGATAACTCCGCATCAAGTCAATACGGACCATCTCATCCCAGACATCTTTGCGTACTTGACGGATTTGCTGATCCGTAATTTCGGCACCCTTATCCTTGTTCTTTTCTCGCTCTTGTGCCAGCTTATCTTGCACGGCCCGGTTGTAGCGGTCATAGAGGATTTCATAATCGCCAACTTTTCCGAGGACTCCATCAAGCTGGCTTGAGCCGCCAAAGCCTCCCATACCCCACGAGAAAATAATAGTCCCGAGAAAGCACGCCACCAATATCCACATAATAAGAGGCATATTTTCCCGCATCTGGGTCATCATAGCCGGTACATTCTCCGAGTTAACCTTTTTACAAAACTTATAAATATAAGAAACAGCACTCGAAAAAGCAAGCCGCATCTTTTTCGAGTTTGGGACGCATGTTCAAAAACACGTCCCTTGTTCTCCTCGACGATACTGTCGTGCCAGACGCTTGCAATTTTGGCAGACTTCCGTTAAATTAGGCACATGTCCAACTTTGAGCTAACCAGCGAATTTGCCCCGCAGGGCGACCAACAGCAGGCAATTGACGAACTCACAAGAGGCGTGCTGCGCGGTGACCGCTGCCAGACTCTGCTGGGAATTACAGGATCGGGCAAGACGTTCACAGTGGCAAACGTCATCGAGCGAGTGAAGATGCCCACTCTGGTCATGTCACACAACAAGACACTGGCCGCTCAGCTCTATGGCGAATTGCGCAATTTCTTTCCAAAGAATGCGGTCGAGTTCTTCATTTCGTATTACGACTACTATCAGCCCGAAGCCTATATCCCGCAATCCGATACGTATATTGAGAAAGATACTCAAGTCAATGAAGAGATAGACCGCCTCCGTCTGCGCGCAACGAGTTCATTGATGGAGCGTGATGACGTAATTATCGTAGCCTCCGTTTCTTCGATCTATGGACTTGGGTCTCCGAAGGATTATCGTGATCTGTTGCTGTTTCTGGAGGTTGGATCGGAGTACGATCGCAAGACGACCTTGAAGCGGCTTGTGGAAATGCACTACACTCGAAATGACATCGAGTTTCCGCGCGGGACATTCCGAGTTCGAGGCGATGTGTTGGAGATCCATCCGGCCTATGAGGAGACAGCACTTCGATTCGATTTTTTCGGTGATACCCTTGAGTCCATTCATGAGATCAGGATTCTGACGGGGGAAGCGCTCAACACACGCGAGAAAGTTGCCGTCTATCCGGCCAAGCACTTTGTGACTTCCCAACCTAATCTCAAGCGTGCAATGGCAGAGATTGTCAAGGAACTCGACGCGCGAATTCTTGATCTGCGCAGCCAGAACAAACTGCTCGAAGCTCAGCGGATCGAGCAGCGCACGCGCTTTGACCTCGAAATGATGCGTGAGGTCGGGTACTGCTCCGGCATTGAGAACTACTCGAGGCATCTTGCCGGCCGACAACCCGGTGTGAGACCTGAGACGCTCTTTGACTATTTCCCAGACAAGTTTCTGCTTGTCGTAGATGAATCCCATGTCTCAATTCCACAGATTCGCGCAATGTTTCGGGGGGATCGCGCACGCAAGGAAGCATTGGTTGAATACGGATTCCGTCTGCCTTCTGCCTTCGACAATCGTCCAATGTACTTTGAAGAATGGGAGAACAGGATTCATCAGTGCATATTCGTCAGCGCCACACCTACCGACTATGAAATCGAGAAGTGCAAGGGCGTCCTTGTCGAACAGATCATTCGACCTACAGGCTTGATGGATCCGGAGATTTTCATGCGACCGATACGGGAGCAAGTGGACGATCTTGTCTCTGAACTCCGAGTTATTGTCGAGCGCAACGAACGCGCGTTGGTGATTACACTGACAAAGCGGATGTCTGAGGATTTGTCAGAATACCTGCAAAGCTTAGGCTTCAAGGTGCGGTACTTGCACAGTGAGATTCAGGCTCTTGATCGTG
>JAGVEU010000034.1 GCA_020057985.1 Calditrichota bacterium
ATCTGGGTCGGCGACGATGCGCCTCAGCTTGCGTGGAGAGTTCGGATTCCCCTGACAAATCCGCGCGGCGATTGGGAAATATTTGTGGATGCGAGCGACGGTCAAATTCTGAATATCGAAGATCGTGCCTGCTATATCAATGGCACAGGTTACGTTTTCAATCCGGATCCGTTGACCACGGCGCGAGTCAACTATGGCGGTCAATACGCGGATAACAGCGATGCCGACAACGCTTCGCTGCTTGCTCAACGGATGCTGGATACGCTACGGGATATTACCCAGCAAGGAAGCAACTACATTCTGCAAGGGCCGTGGGTGAGAATCACCGACTGGGACCCGCCGACGGTTCCGGTAGTGACAGCCGCACATCCGGATTCGTTTCGCTTTGGACGTCTGGCGTCGGGATTTGAGGATGTGATGGTGTATGCGCAAGTGGATCGTTCGCAGCGTTACATGCAGCGACTCGGATTCAACAACATCCAGCATGTGCAGATTACCTGCGATGCTCACGGCGTCAATGGAGACGACAACTCCTACTATCAACCCGGCGGCAATCGGATGTCATTCGGTGAAGGCGGAGTAGATGATGATGAGGATGCCGATGTGATTTGGCATGAGTACGGCCATGCGATTCAATACTCGCAGGTTCCGAACTGGGGCGGCGGTGAAGCAGGAGCAATCGGCGAAGGTTTCGGTGACTACTGGGCCGGCTCCTATTCCAAGTCCATTTCAGATTGGCATGACACGTGGGTATATAACTGGGACGGGCACAACCCGTTCTGGCCGGGTCGCATCCTGAATGCCAACTACCATTATCCTGAGAATGCCGGCGGTGAGATTCACGATGCCGGGCAACTGTGGGCGCGAGGATTGTGGGATTGCTGGGTTCCAATGGGACGGGATACGCTGGATCAGGACGTCTTGCAGGCGCACTTTTATCTTGGCAGCGGCGCAACCATGCCGTCCAATGCGCTGGCCATTGTGCAGGCGGATATCAACCGTCATGATGGCAATAATCTGAATACGCTCTACGGCTCATTTGTGGCGCGCGGATTTATTGATGAAAGTCAAGTTCCGCATTTTGTGGTGGTCTCGCCAAATGGCGGAGAGGAGCTGCAAATCGGAGAGGTGATGCTGATAACATGGGATGCCGGTTTGGAAACGGATCCTGTGACCCTCGAAGTTAACTATGATTATCCCAACGGCGCATGGCAGGCACTTCTTTCGGGGACGGCCAATGACGAAGAGGAGATGTGGGTTGTGCCCAACACTCCAGCGACGCACTGCCGGATTCGTCTGAGTCTTACCGGTGATCCGACAACCGCCGATACATCGGACGCGGACTTTTCGATTGTGCCAGTCAGCGGAAATCTGACACAGTACTTCACTTCAACATCCTTTCCGCCTGCGCCGTGGTTCACCATAAACTCGGATGACGATGCGTATACGTGGGAGCCGTTCACCTATCAGAACAATCGCTCAGCGCGACTCCATTTCTGGACGTACACTCCTGCGAATGGACAGCATGATTGGCTGGTCTCGCCCCGACTGGATTGGAGCACGCAGGCCGTAGGAACACTCAAGTTCTCGACTTCGTATGACTACATTTCCAACCGGTTCGACACTTTGCAAGTGTGGGTATCCGTGGATGGCGGCGCAACATGGCCGACGCTGTTATGGGAAGACGGCGGCACGACTCTGGCAAACCGCAATCATAATCAAGCGGAGGACAATCCGACCCGTTGGCGGCGTAATACCATCATGCTTGGTGAAAACTTCTTCGGCCATGATAATGTGCGGCTGGCGTTTGTGGCCATCAACCGCCATGGCGATAATCTCTATCTTGACAGCATCAACGTAGACGTCCGCGAGATCAACTCCGTTCCGGAAATCATTGCCCGAACTCCCGCAGATTTGGATACGGTCTATGTGGACTCCATTCAGACCTTCACGGTAACTGCGACGGATAACGACGGAGATCTGTTGCACTATCTGTGGCTTATTGACGGTGACTCCGCCGGTACGGACACATTTCTCACGCGATCTTTCACTCTTCCAAGCGTTCATGTAATCGTGCAATGCCGGGTGAGCGACGGATTCGATTCCACAACCGCCATCTGGGAATTCGCTGTGGTGAGTAGCTCGTCCGCCAGTGAATTTACGAATAGCCTTCCCAAGGAGTTCGCATTAGCAGCCGCCTATCCCAATCCGTTCAATCCGAGTACGACGATACGTTACGATGTGCCGCGTGCTTCACAAGTGCGGCTCTCCATTTTCAATCTGCTTGGTCAGGAGGTAGCCGTACTTAGAAGTGGAATTGAGAACGCAGGTCGCTATTCTGTGATCTGGAATGCGGATGATTTCGCTTCGGGAATGTACCTCCTGCGGATGAACGCGGGAGACTTCGTAAGGCAGGAGAAAGTGCTGCTCATCAAATAAGGATGAAGGATGAAAGGGTGGTCGTAAGACTGCCCTTTCAGTTTCTGAGGGCTGGTAGGCGCAACCCCCCGTGGTTGCTTTCATGGCTCAGCGGAAACAAGCGATTTTTTAGTGGTTAGTAGGCGCAACCCCTGTGGTTGCTTTCATGGCAGGCACG
>JAGVEU010000020.1 GCA_020057985.1 Calditrichota bacterium
TTCGAAGGCGTTGTCGGTTTCGACAATGTCCACGTTTGGTCCCCAGATTGGGACATCAGGATTTTGGGTTTGGCTGAAGAATTCATCGAGCATCCGGCTCATGGGATTGCGATCTTCGAGGCAGTTCATGAAAGGTGCGCAGTCATGGCGCATGGATTTGCATCTGATGAGTGTCATGGTTATTCTCCTTGCAGTGGTTGTGGTATCGGTTCGATTGTTCTGCCGACTGTACTTGCAACGAGTGTGCCAGGCTTTAAGTAATTAATAATTAAGAATTAATAATTCAGATACTCGGTCGATGCAGGCCATTCTGGCAGAGCATTATGCCAATATGGCTGTTACGTATGCCGGAATAGCCGACTAAAATTATTGGCAAGACGTCTCATGGTCTGATGTGAGCGCAAGTCTATAGTGTGCCTCTCTTATGCCGATGTGAGTGCGGAAAGAGTTGTCATGCGTTGTAGTGGATTAGTACATTGAATTTTTCGGCTTAAATCCGTTGTGAAAACTAATGATAATTCCTTGACTCTGCGCTAATCGTTTAGTAGATGAAATCACAGTTTTTGCCGTCGGCCAAGGAGTTTTCCTGTTGTGGCTGCGTGACGAGTGAGTTCCCTGGTTGACCGTCTAACACTGTCAAACATGAATTTGCTCGTTCTTTTTTTCACGAACACGATCCTGAGTTGCAAGTGAACGTAACACGCTGGAATCCAGGATTACTCTAAGCAACCAATCCCAGGCAATCTTCCAAAGGAGAAAGACCCATGAAACGCTACAAACTGTGTTCTTTTGCGCTCTTCCTTGTTCTTGCATCGGCTCTGCATTTCGCGTTATGGTCAATGCCGCTGCATCCTGATCTGCTGAAGCAGATAGAGCGCGGTGAAATTCAGAAGCCGTACTGGCTTGAACATTACCAAGAATTGCGGGCCCGAGGGATTGAGTCCCCCACGAAGATTCAACTCGCTTGCGACATCGCGTCCGGGGCCATGCGCGCAGATTTCAAGGCAATTGCTATTCTCGTTTATTTCAGCGATAATGCCGACACGGCACGAGCAACTTACTTTGACACACTGCTCTACGAGAATCAAGTAGGCACCCTGAGACACTATTATGATGAAGTCACCTACGGCAATCTGACGATCGTTACATTGAACCTGCCCGCTGCGCTGGGTTGGAAACTGATGCCCGAGACCTACGCCTATTATGTCAACGACACGATGGGATTTGGAACCTATCCGCACAATGCGCAGAAGTTGGCGGAGGATGCCGTCGTTTTGGCCGACCCTTTTGTGAACTATGCCGATTATGACAACGACGGCGATGGCTATGTAGATGCCTTGTTCATTATTCACGCGGGACCGGCCTACGAGCGCACGCTCGACTCCAATGATGTCTGGTCTCACAAATGGGTGATGCAGACACCGCAGCATTTGGATGGCGTCACCGACAGCATCTACACGATGGAACCGGCCTATTGGGACAATCCCGGAGACATGACTTGCGGCGTGTATGCGCATGAGATGGGACATTCGGTGTTTGGGCTCCTGGATCTGTACGATTACGACACCACCCCCTCCGAACTCTCGCAAGGCTTGGGCCGCTGGAGCTTGATGGCGGGGGGCTCATGGAACGGGCCGTTGGGTTCCTCACCAGCCCATCCCGACGCCTGGAGCAGGATTCAAATGGGAGTGGTTGTCCCGACAATTCTCTCGTCGAATGTGGTCGGTGCATCCATTCCGGCGATCGAGAATTCAGCAACGCTCTTCCGTCTCTGGACGAACGGGGCAGTCGGCCAGCAGTATATGCTTGTCGAGAATCGGCGGCAAACAGGCTATGACACCCATTTGCCGGCCCAGGGGCTACTCATCTACCATGTTGATGAGGCCATAAGCGATAACGACCACCAGTGGTATCCAGGTCATACGGGCGCGAGCCATTATCTTGTGGCACTGGAACAGGCGGACGGTCAGTGGCATTTGGAACAGAACATGAATTCCGGTGATGCAGGAGATCCATATCCCGGTGCCACCAATAATCGTACCTGCGACAACAATAGTACGCCGGACAGCCGCGACTACAACTTCAACATCACCGGCGTAGCCGCGTTAAACATTAGCAATTCGGCGCCGGTGATGACCGCTGACCTCTATCTCAATGCTCTTTCCGGTAATCTGAGCGGCACCCTTGGACCTGGAACCTACCATGTCATTGGCGAAATCTCACTTGATAACTGGGACGACAGCCTGCGCCTTATGCCCGGAACGACTTTCGTGTTTGACGGACCTTATCCCTTCCGAATCAATGGAACTCTTTTGGCCGAGGGGACGGAAAGCGATTCCATTAAATTCACGACGAATCAGTCGGGAGAGAACCGCTGGCGTGGCCTGCGATTTTCGGGCTCAATGAGTTCGGGCAGCCGGCTTGCCTACTGCCTTGTCGAGAAAGGCTATTCAATGGGCGACTGGCCAAATGGCTACGGCGGCGGGGTGTATTGCATAAGTTCTTCTTCGCCGACCTTCACGCATTGCACTATCAGCGGCAACTCGGCAAGTGCCGACGGCGGCGGGGTGTATTGCACGAGTTATTCTTCGCCGACCTTCACGCATTGCACTATCAGCAGCAACGCGGCCATGGGGAGCGGTGGGGTGTCTTGCAGCCAGTCTTCCCCCAGCTTCACCAATTGCATTATCAGCAACAACTCGGGCAACAGCGGCGGGGTGTATTGCTTCTCGTCTTCGCCGAGCTTCTCCAATTGCACCATCAGCGGCAACGCGGCAAGCTGGCGCGGCGGCGGGGTGAATTGCAATAATTCTGCGCCGACCTTCATCAATTCCACGCTCAGCGGCAACACGGCAACCCAATATGGCGGCGGGGTGTATTGTTCGGGTCAACTTTGGCCGCTTTCGCCGAGCTTCACCAATTGCACGCTCAGCGGCAACTCGGCAACCTACGGCGGCGGGATGTATTGCTACCAGACTTATCTCAGCTTCAAGAACTCCATCATTGCTTTTTCCACCGGCTCGGGAATATATTTTGAGAACAGCTCAGACAGCCAAGTCAGATATTGCGATCTCTACGGCAATAGCGGAGGAAATTTCCAGTTTTTACTCAATGACCCGTCTTACGGGCCTCCAGGGATTGGGCAGCTTACGAACACGAACGCCAATGGAGATCCGTGCGATACCTACAGGAATATCTTTCTTGATCCGCTGTTCGTCAACGGCCCGGGCGGGGATTATCACTTGACAGACCTTAGTCATTGTATCGGCGCGGCAAATCCATCAAGTCCTCCGCCAACAGACTTTGAGGGTAACCCGCGCCCCAATCCGCCGGGCACGAATCCGGATATTGGGATGGATGAGAATTCGTTTGGGATTCCGCAGGTTCCATCGGTTACCGATTTGGTGATTTCCATTCAGAGCGGGAATGCGGTTTTGAATTGGTCTCCGCTTGGGGCGGAAAACTACAACATCTATGGAGCCACAAATCCTATCGCCGCAGGGATACTGTTGGACACGGTGACGGATACGACTTGGACTGATTTTGAAACTTCAAGTCGCCCCACACCCTACTTCTACTATGTGACGTCGGTGTTTCCGTGAAAGTACTCTGGCTCACAGGGTTAGCTAACCGGTCTTCTTTTTCCACGCGACAGGTTGGGTTCTTCCGTTTTCAAATCTTACTGACAAGCAACAGGAGATTGTAGAGTTACCTTAGTCGGTTCTGAAGAAGTTACTTTAGGCAGCGAGCAGTTCGATCCGGTAGCGATACGAGTTTGCACGTTGCTCATCTTGGCGTGCGAGTGGTTTCAGGATACGGAGCAGTAGGTGCGAAGTGAGTTGTTATGAGTTGTAATGGATTAGTATATTGTATTGTTCGGCTCAAATCGGAATGACCGACTAGGATTATTGGCAAGACATATCCTGGTATGATGTAAACACGAGTCTATAGCGTGCCTCTCTTTAACGGATGTGTGTGTTGAAGAAGTTATCATGAGTTGTAGTGGTGTTGTGTAGTATATTTTGTTGATCAAATCCGTTGCGGAAAATGATGAAAGAATCTTGACTTTGCAGTAGTCGTTAATTAAATTAAACCATAATCTTTCCCGCCGGCCGAGGACACTCTTCTGTCTGGCATTGTCATGAGCTGATTCCACGGCTGACAGGTAACCCTTGAAGCCCTTGAATTGGCTTGTTCTTTTTTTCACGATATGTTTTTCGTCTCGTGTTCTTACAATCTTGACGTAAGAATTCTCCCAATCGCGGAATAGACTAATGGACGGGCTTCCATTGCATTTCGATCGTTCCCGCCGATTGTAAAAATAATACTACCGTCTTACTAACCTCACGGAGGAAATTATGTCTCGCCGTTTCGCTCTCGTTTTGTTGGTTCTCTCGCTTCTCGCTGTTGCCGTCTCTGCGGCCAACGGGCAGAGCAAATCCACGCAAGCTGCGCGCCCTGCAATTACTATCCAAAAGCATCACACGCCGCACGATCCCCTGCTCGAACGCCTATTCACCCCAAGCCATCCACTGAAACCTGCCGGTCACGGAAATGCCGCAAGGTACTACAACAGCATTTCGAGCGTTAGTAACCTTGCACAGCCGCAGTGGGTAGATGATCCGAAGGCAGACATTGACAGCTCGACTGTGAAGGCTGTTGCCCTTACCAGAGCAAAAGCCCTGTGGGGCGGGAATCCTGAGGTGATGTCTATCTTGCCTATATACGACATCGAAGGCAATCTGAAATGTTACGACGTTGACTTCTGCTTCGACAACAGGATCAACCGAGCGTATTCGGAGGTCGCGCGTGACTGGCAGACTGTCTTGCTGGGTAGAGCAAATCGGGATGCTCGCGATGCTGAAGAGATGTCATCCGCGAATAATATAAGTCAGTCACTACCGAATCCCTTTGCGCACATTTCCGTTTCGGCAACTTTCGATCAGCCGCTCTTTCTGGTGATGCGAAAAGGAGTGTCCAATTTCTATACTTCCGGGTGGACTGCTCAGATGATATCTGCGGGCACCCTCGGGGGAGCATCGCCGCAACTAGTTCGAATTTATGACAGTGGTCTATGGACGCGAGCCTATCAGTTCTCTTATGGCGGTCGCAGCATTGTGATACAAGCGTACGAGCCATGGAGTTGGTATTGGTTCGACAATTATCTCCCTGCGAGCATTGCTTTCGCTGAAGAAAAGGCCAGTGCAGTAAGGGAACTGCTTCGACAACAAGGAACGATCTTAGAACAGGCAGCAGATAGTACCCGAACAGTCAATCGTCGCCGACTCCAGAATGCACTGGATGAGTCCAACAACCCTCCGATCCTGAATTGGAATGTGTGGATTTCTGGATTAATGTCGTTTGAGCCCTATGAATGGCATTATGGCTGTTCGCCCACATCCGGGGCAATGGTGCTCAACTACTGGGACAGTTTTCTTTCGGGCGGCGTGCGTTGGGGCCTACTCCATCAGTACTATTGGAGTGGCTCGGACGATATACAACAAGATGGCATAGATTGCCGTATTTCGGATATCATGATCTATCTCCCACAAGCTATGGAGACAGATCAGCAAGGTAATACCAGTCCGTTCGACATTTTCGATGGGATGGTGAACTTCGCCCACGACTGGTGTCCCGGCCATTACGAGTTGCTTGACGCGGGTTGGAACAACTGGATTGGCTGGAGGGAGAATTGGCGCTGGGACGAAATCAGGCAATGCATTCAATCTGACGTACCCTTTGTATATTCAACTAACGACTATGGACCAAATGGAACCGATCATTCGGTAGCCTGCGTGGGATACAACGACTACGGAGTGAACAGGGACGAGGGAGCGATCTGGGTGTTTAGTACATATCGTAACGATGGACATGACTGGATCTTGATTCCCTATGAACACGGGTTTTTAGATGGAACACAAGGCTCCGGCCCTTTTCCAGGTTTTGGCACGCCGTACGATATCAAGCTGACCAGCTTCAATGGGTATTCCAATTGGTTCACATCATATGATGGGGACACATGCTGGTACTCCGGGTCAATTTCGGAGGGTGACAGGTACCAAATCACTTGGGATAACTTTGGCCTTCCTGCCAATCATGTTGTGATTATGTTATCCTCTAATGGCGGCAATGACTGGGTGGACATTGCCACAGCACCCGACAATGGCTCGTATGACTGGGCGATTCCGTGCGGGGTCTATCAGGTTCCTGACAGTAGTTACCGGATCCGAATTGTGCAGTATTCATCGGCAGACAACTCCCAGCCTGTCGCAGCAGATGGTAGTCATGGCAACTTCAAGATCTTGCTGCCAAGAGTTCACACGCAGCTTTATTTAATAGAACCAGATGACAGTTCCTGTGTGGATTTCTATTCTCCATCAAGGTTCATGTGGGAGTGGGATCTGAACGCTCAGGAATACGAGATCCAGTGGTCGGACAGTTCGGGCTTCCTCAACCCTGCCAGCCAAATCACGACCTCAAATTGGACTCTACAACCTTTGCTCGGACAGTGTCCTAAGTATTGGCGAGTACGAGCCCATGTTCCGGGTGCCGGGTGCTCCCAAGGCCCATGGTCGGAAACAAGGACACTCTACTTCTGCCCACTACCCGTGCAACCGACCCTCACGTTCCCAGCCAATGGGTCGGATGATGCATGCCGCAACATATACTGTTTCCCGAAAGTAATCCGCCAATGAGCAGTCATTGGCCGCCGAGCAGGGTTAAGGTCCTCCGCAACCCTGCCGAAATCCGAAA
>JAGVEU010000130.1 GCA_020057985.1 Calditrichota bacterium
CGAAGGCGGAACCGGATCTAATCCAAGCAAACGATAGATGCTCGCCTCATCGCTCGCGGCAACTGGTTTGCCAGAAGCATCAAGTAGAGTGCCAGGAGTCAGGCGAAAGCAAAGCCGCGAGGCAGCGTCACAAAGATCCGCATAGTGAGTCTTCGATCCGGTGGCAATTAATTTGTGAAAGGGCGCGGTTTCCTCGCTGCACACGGAGAGATCGAGATCAAACGCCCCGGCATACCTGCCCTTCTGGAGCGGAGACTTGGTGTCATTCCATGCGATTTCCGGAAGGGATGCGATGGAATTGTGAACAGCTTCAACCGCTCCCACCTCCGTAATCACCACGATGTCAAGGTCGCCGATCGTCTCGCAACCACGCCGTAGACTTCCCCCGAAGAAAACTTCCTTAACACCTCGAATATTATTTAGAATTTCGCGCAAAGAAACCGCAGCGCGATAGGCATGGTGGCGGAGATGACGGCCTGATTGCCGTTTGAGAAACTCGATGCTTGTCTGGAATTTCTCGAGGGTTTTCTGCCCAAATCCTGACAGAGAAACAAGCGTTCCCTTCTTAAGAGCGCTTTCTAATCCCTCGAGCGAGACAACATTAGCTTCCTTCCACAGAGACTTTGCTTTCATCGGGCCAAGCCCATCCACTTTGAGCAAATCGAACACACCTTGCGGAACCTTCTGTTCAGCAGCTTCGAGTTCAGCAAACGAGCCGTTCGCGAAGGTCTCTTTGATAACCGTCTCCATCGTCTTGCCGATTCCTTTGATTTCCGAGAGACGATTTTCGGCAATCAGAATGTCGAGGGGTTCAGGGACTGCTTCAATGAGACGAGCGGCATTGGCATAAGCACGCGAGCGAAACGGATCCTCATCGGTGAGTTCAAGCAGAACAGAAAATCGTTCCAGAGTGGCCGCAACGTCATGCTTATCCATGCGAGATCAGGCACACAACTCAATGAACTCGCGCATGAAGGCAGGCAAATCATCCGGTTTGCGCGAGGTCACGAGATTCCTGTCCACTACTACTTCTGAGTCCTGCCAACTTGCGCCGGCATTAATTAGGTCATCCTTGATGGCTGAGTAGCTCGTGAGCTTGCGTCCCTTGACCACTCCAGCGCTGCACAACACCCATCCGCCGTGACAAATGCAGGCAATGGGTTTTCGCGCTCGATTGAGGTCGCGGACGAGCGTGAGCACAGGTTCGGACATACGCAGTTTGTCAGGCGCCCAACCACCCGGAATCACGATGCCATCAAGCTTGGTAGCTTTCAATTTGTCGGCGGTCTGATCCACTTTGGCCGGATAGCCGTATTTTCCCTGATACTCCGCAGCGCTTCCTGTCCCTACAAGAATTACCTTTGCACCCTCTTCGCGCAGACGAAATACAGAATACCACACTTCCATATCCTGATAATGGTGCTCGACCAATACGGCGATCTTCTTACCCTTGAGTTTCACTCTTTACCTCTCTTCCAAATGTGCGACGATATAATGCAGGAGCCTCCATGGTAACAACTCCGCTGAGCACAAGGAGACCGCCCACAACCAAGTTCAACTTCAGTGACTCGCCCAACAACCAGATTGAAAGACCTGTTGCAACGACCGGTTGTGGAGTGGTTAGAATGGCCACTTGCGATGGATCAACACGTCGCAAAAGCGAATACCATACAATGTAGGCTGCGGCGGTAATCATAAATCCTGTGTAGACGACACTCCCCCAGCCATGCCAAGTCACTTGCGAGTAGTCCATGTCAAGCGCGGGTTTCGCCATCAGCGGCAAACCGAGGAGACTACCGATGATGAGACACACCATGGTCGTGGGAAGCGCGCCGTACTTCTGCACCATGGGTTTGCCCAGAACCGTGTAAGCCGCCCACACCACAACTCCCGCCAAAACAAGCATATCACCAAGAAAAAACTCGGAATGAATCAGCGGACCGTCGCTTCCGGTTGCCACAACAATGACGCCAGTCAACGAAAGCAGTATCGCCGCTGACTTAAACCATCTGAGCCTCTCGTATTTCAGAAGCGCGGACAGAATCAGAGCAAAGATTGCGGTTCCGGCATACAAGAACGAAGCATGAGAGGGCAGCGTGTACTTCATGCCATAGAGATACAGCAGTTGGTTAAGCGGCACGGCCATGACGGCCAGAATCACGAAACGCGGCCAATCCGCTCGCTTCACACGTGGCCAGCACTTGAGCGCAAACGTGATTACCAAAACCACCAATAATCCGACCAAAAACCGCCAGAATCCAAAGACAAACGGAGGAAACTCTGCCAATCCGATTTTGGTCACAATATAGCCACTGGTGACGAGCAACACGTGCAAAACCATCAATGTGATCGTCGAGGTGCGAAACCACTTAAACATCAGCGCGAGCTACAGGACTCCAAAGGCAGTGAGCACCGCAACAGTATCGGACAAATCCTCAAAGACAACGTCCGCTCCGGATGCATGCAATTGTTCAGCGGAGAATGCGCCACCAGTCGCAACTCCCAGTGTTTTCAAACCGAGGGCTTTTCCTCCTTCGATGTCGTAGATTGTGTCTCCGATCACCCAGCACTCTGAAGGATCGAACACCGTCTGATAGTAGGCTTCCGCATTCCGCACCGCATCGCGCATGATTCCGGAACGCTCATGATGGCTATCGCCAAATCCACCGACAGGAAAATAGCGATTCAGGTCAAAATGACCGATCTTCTTTCTGGCTCCGGCCTCCATGTTTCCGGTTCCGAGCGCGAGAGCCGCGCTTTCTCTTCGCCGCTCGAGTTCGTGTAAGAGTTCGGGAACACCGGAATGTAGTCTTGCCATCGGTGTTGCTGCGATGAACTGCGGCAGAACCTCAATGTAAGCGACACAAAACTGCGCGTAGGCCTCCTGCCAATTCCCCTGGAGTCCGTTCCTCTCGAAATAATCCATGAAGATCACCGGATCAGTTCGCCCATGCATGGGAACGCGTGTGCAGGAGTTCTCCACATGAAAAAGCCGCTCAAAAGCCGACGCAAAAGCACGTGATGTGGCTCCATCGAGGTGCGTCAAAGTGCCATCTATATCAAAAATCAGGAGTTTCACGAGGATTTGCCAAGTAGCATAGGCATAGAATCTACTACTGCAAAGCGAGAAAAGCAAGGGGAGGGTCGCTTTAGTTTGAATTGCCGCTTGATTCTTCAGCCTTGATCCTGTATCTTA
>JAGVEU010000520.1 GCA_020057985.1 Calditrichota bacterium
AAGCAATCAAGATGGCGGGCGAGGGTGACTTAATTTACTGTGATCCCCCATATACGCATACACAGTCCATTCTCTACGGTGCACAGGAATTTGACCTTAAAAGGCTTTTCACGTCAATCAGTGAAGCAAAAAGCAGAGGCGCTTTTGTCGCTCTCTCAATTGACGGCAAGAAAAAATCAGGCGATGTTATCTGTAGTTTTGATTTCCCGGAGAATCTCTTTGTGCGTGTTGCGTATGTGAACTGTGGACGCAGCATGCTCCGTCGTTTTCAGATGACGGGAAAAACATTGGAAGCAGAGATCGTGGCGGACAGATTATTGCTGACCTACTAAGGACAACACCGTGGCAGCAGGGAAGTATGCTTCGCAGGTAAGCAACACTATTGAATTCGAAAGACGGAATGCGTGCAGGCGATTTTCTTTCTTGCCGATCATCATGCTCTTCCTATTTGCGCAAAACGTGCTTGCCACGCGAATCGCGGAACAGGAGCCGAACAACGAATTGTCTCAAGCAAATCCCGTTTCCTGCGGCGATACGGTCTACTGTGCCATGATGACTCCGTGGTATGATCCCGATCATTTCGTCTGCTTCGTGAATGCGGGAGACTCATTGATTCTGAGCACGTTTTCCTGCAATGGCAGCCTCACAAATACGTTTCTTGTGCTTTTCGACGATCGTGATTCCATTCTTGCCTCAGACAATGATAACGGTCCGGATCAATTCTCGCAGATCAATTACTCGATCTCACGCACTGGCTATTACACCGCGCGAGTCCTGAGGATGCAGAATTCCGCGGATTCGACCTATTGTCTCTGCGTGGATTGTCGTATTCCGGTACCGGAGAATTATGACCTCTGCACAAGTCCGCGCATCATCGCCGTGCTTCCTTACTATGATGAGGGCACAACCTACGGCATGACCAATCAGTGCGGAACAACCTCCCCAGACGTCTTCTACATTTTCCACAATCCGATCATCGGAGACTACTTCATTCAGGTCTGCTCGGAATTCTTCGATGCGCGGGTTCAGTTACTGACCGGATGTTGCGGTGAGTATCTTGATGATGCGGACACCGGATGTAATCTGGGAGCAATTCTGGCAACCTATTCCTTGCCGATCGGGGATTATGTGGTGATGGTGGAGGGTACGGCTACACAGCAGATGGGAGATTTTTCAATTTCGATCAGTGCGCAGCTTCCGGAGTGCCCGCAACCCGACTCTCTTATTGTAACTACTATTGGCGGTTTGCCTTTTCTCGACTGGCCGCAACTCACCGGGCCGATGTACTACATTGTATGGCAGGCTGTAAGTTCAGACGGGCCATTTGAACATCTCGGAACCACGGTCTTCACCTACTTCGTGGATTCGCTCGGCTTCGCGGCGCCTCGCAGGTTTTATCAGGTAACAGCGGTTTGCCCGTGGTGAACTCGGGGAGCACAAAGAATTCCTCTTCGCGGCGGCTTCTGGTCGCCTCTTTGATTTTGCAAGGCAATTATGGGTAACAGAAAAGGCAGCCCCTGCGAACCGCCCATAGGTCACAACCACTCTGAGTATGTTGGACTCAGTTCAACCTGACAATCTCAATGGATTGATTCCAGTGCACCGTGATCTGAGTGTTGCCATGGTCATTCGCCACGACAGTCAGGCTATAGTCACCGTATTCTTCACCCAGATCAGGCGGTGAATACAGGAAACTGCGGAAGTTGTCTCCCGAGGGCGGATTAATATACGGCTGTCCGGTGGGATCGTTTAGCTGCGCGATCAGCGCCATCAGATTTCCCGCCTGAGTCGTTGGGAAAGTCCCCCACTCGGCATCATACATGGATAATGCTTTGCGAAGTAACTGGACATCTGACATAGCCGAACCTATGTAAGCCCGGTCATGAATCTTGTTGTACTCGGTCATCACGATCATCGTCAGGACTCCGATAACGCAGATGACCATCATCAATTCGAGTAGTGTAAATCCCCGCTGGTTTGCCAAAGTTGTCTTCTCCGCTCACATCATTCATAGTCTGCTCACGCAAACACTGAGCCATTCCTATCCATAGTGTCCACAGGAGTTAGCGATATGCAAAACTGCGACACAGTGGCAACCTGCATCATCAGGTTGCATAGTGCAAACCGATGCCCGTTCTCTTCTCTCCCCCTGCTTCAGCGGGGGGACAAAATGAAGTGAGCCCCTTTGACTGGACAGAAACAGGATAAATGAGTAGATTGTTAGGGTCTTCTTAGAGGAGTTTATCATGTCCGGTATCCGTCGTCATTTTGATCTCAAGTTCAAGCGTCAGGTGGTCGAGGAGTCTTTCATTCCTGGTGTCACTCAAGCCGAGTTGTGTCGGGCCTACCATTTGGGCGAAAACCAGTTGTTGTCTTGGCGGAAGGCCTACCGCGCTGGTCGGTTGGGGGGGGAAGCGACCAGCGCCGTGCTCAGCGCTCGGACTCGCGAGTTGGAGCGAATTGTGGTCCGGCAGCAGCTGGAAGCGGAATTCTTAAAAAGAGCGTTGGCCGTGCAACGGCAACTGCAAAACGGCAGTTCGTTGCTGGACAGCGGGGGAAGCTTAGCATCCAACGGGCGTGCGGACTCATGACGTGTTTCCGCAGTTCCTACTACTGTCGATCGCGACAGGAGACCGCCAAGCTCAAGGAAGACGCCGACGCCCGGGATCGGATCGCGACCTTGCGACAGACCTTTCGTGGCTACGGCTATCGCCGTATGACCATCCAGTTGCATCGGGACGGGCTTCGCATCAACCACAAACGAGTTCTGAAGATCATGCGGCAATCCGGCTTGCTGTGCCGGACGAAACGGGCGTTTGTCCGTACGACGGAAAGCCATCACAGCATGACCGTCGCTCCGAATCTGTACCAGAACCGGAAATCCGTTCTTCCCAACCAATTCTGGGTGGCGGATATCACCTACATCCGGTTGCCACGCTACTTTGTCTATCTGGCGGTGATCCTCGACGCTTTCTCGCGCCGCGTCATCGGTTGGGCCCTCTCCCGAAGTCTCGATGATGAAATCACGCTGACAGCCTTGAAGAACACGCTTGCAGAACGAACCCCGCGGCCAGGATGTCTCCATCACTCGGATCGCGGCGGATAATATGCCAGTACCGACGATACCGCCCTGCTCGTGGATCACGGCTTTCAAATCAGCATATCGCGAACAGGGAATCCGTATGATAATGCGGTGATGGAAAGCTTCTATGCGTCCCCAAAAACCGAGGAAGTCTATATGGCCCACTATCGAATCCTCGAAGAGGCACGGGCGCGAATCCCGATCTTTATCGAACAAAGCTACAATCAAAAACGTATGCACTCGGCCATCGGATACCTGTCCCCGGTCGAGTTCGAACTTAAGTATTTCCAAACTATAACGATCCCCCTTAAGAGCCTATCCCGAAATAGTTCATGACAGGGAGGCGGGATTTTGAATATCTTTCTGGACATCAACTTAGGAGGACTGATGGCGAGAAAGTCATGG
>JAGVEU010000312.1 GCA_020057985.1 Calditrichota bacterium
CCTACATTGAAATACACAATATCATCACCACCGCCCGGACAGTTGTTGGCACTGGTTGTCAACCAGCCATCCACGCCCGGCCCAATGATGTCGGCGCCGGCAGCAATCGCTCCGCCACAGACGCATCCTCCGGCGGGAATGCAGATGTCATCCCCCGGATTTCCGCAAGGGGCATTGTTCCAGCCAATGATGTTGTTGTTATCCCGAATGAGTGGGCATCCTGCACCGGCGCCGGGCGCCACATTCATGAATTGGATTTCAGCAGGCGCAACCGCTTGCCACAACCCGAAGGCTGCGATGATCTCGATAAATTCCGGCTCAACTCCACCACCTGCGGCATTGGTGTCCACCGTCCCTAAACCGAATGAATAGGGCACGCGGCAATCTGGAAACTCTCGCAAGTCCCAGTGCCGAAACGGAAAGTTCTCGTGCGGCGCTCGCAAGTTACTGCTGCCGGTGGTTTGGTTGGTCAGCGGGCCGGCAATGACAAATGCCCACGCGGGTCGGGACGAGCCGAAGATTGCCGCAAGTCCTATGACTACGATGAGAATCAGTTTACTCTGTTTCATGGTTGTCTCCTTTTATCGGCCAAGGGCTTGTTGGATACGGCGGTCGAATTCTGATTTCGGGACTACTTGTCCTTCCTGTGGGATGGCAGCCAGTTGTCCAGTTGCAGGATCTGCTGTCACGACAAAAGCCCCTTGCGTTCCTGAAATAACCGGAGTCAGCGATTGCGGATTCTGTCCGAGGAAGAGCACGACGTTGGTTGCGGGCACGAACTTTGGCAACTCGTAGACTTCCATTCCAATGTCCTCACCAGGAATTTCACCACCGAGTAAGCGCATTTCGAGGATTGGCAATGGGAAATCCTGTTTGATGGAGCGGCTGACAGCGATGCTTACGTAGGTATAGATTTGAGTGCGATCAGCATTCCATGAGCTATTGACGGAGAGCACTTGCCCTTCAATCACATAAGTTGCTTCGCGGGTCAGGTCTTCCACGGACATGGGAATGAGCTGGGCGGAATGTAATGCGCTCCAGTTTCCGGAGAGGACAATTGCCGCCGCTATGAATAGCAGTTTCTTCATACGAGTTCTCCTTGCATTTGGGGTGATCAGTAAAATTTGAGTGAGCTTCGAAAAGGCACTCGGCAGAAAGCATGTATAAGATTTACCCAAACGACCTATTTGTCAAGATGTGCGACTCATTTTGTAAAAATAGTTCGTTCAAGAATTAACAAGGTTATGTAGCTGTAATTCGGGCGGTTAGTGTGTTTTGGCAAATATGAGGAAGAGCGGAATTTGAGACTTTGTGAAAAAAGAGAGGCATGGAGAGGAAAAATCGAAAACTGAAAATTGAAATTCCGGAATTCGAGCCCCCCGCAAGCAGGGGGAAAGCGAGTCCAAAGCTATCCGGCGGCGGCATGTTTCCTAACATGCCCCGCAACCAGACGGGCACGTTCGGAAACGTGCCGCGGCAGAAAGGTGGCAGGCGTTTCAAGGAGCGCATATCCATGCGGCACTACATTCATTTCGGATTTTTCCCGTATCCCTCCCTTCGCTTGCTCCTTTCAGTTTTCGATTTTATTTTTCAATTTTCCTCCTCCCATGCCTCTCCTTCAGCGCATCAAAGAGGGTCACCAACATTCACCATATTCGCATCCTCCGTTGAATCAATCCCTTAGCTAATCCGACAAAAACACGAAGATTCAGAAACTTTGTTAACTATTTTAGTGTAAACCCTTGACTTTTAATGGGGGGGGGTATATTATAGATAATATCTCGGAACCAAAATTTCCGGATCACGCACCCAGCCCATCTGCATTCCTAATTCCTAATTATTAATTCTTAATTTCCAAGAGAGGTTCTCATGAAACGCATCCTTCTTTTCCTTTTTCTCGTTTCTAATTTCTCATTTTTTGTTTCGCTTGCTCCTGCCCGCGTCCTCCACGTAGAACAATCCGGCCTCGGCGACTACACCACCATTCAAGCATCCTTCGATGCCTGCGTGGATGGAGATACGATTCTGATCGGGGCGGGGGTATTTCCGGAGGGCGTAAATTTATCTGGCAAAGCAAATGTGGTTGTTTCTGGAGCGGGGATTGGACCGTCTGGTCAGGAGACTTCCTTGTATGCACTCAATGTAGTAAACTGCAGTCACTGCGAGTTCTGGAGCATGCGGTGCGGGAGCCATGTGAATTCCTCCACTCCCTGCGGTCTGAATGTTAGCGGTTGTTCCGAAGTTATATTTCGACGTTGCTTTTTTTATGCTTTTTTCTATAACCACGACTGTGCGGAAGTAGTTCTTTCAGAGAATGTCCGATTTGAGTCTGATTATTTCTATAGAGATAATGGGTCCACTTATGATGGTTTACAGCTGCATGATGGTACTGGAGTGGTTACCGGCTGTATGTTCTACCGCTACAGAGAAGGAGTAGACATTCGTTTCGAGAACACTCTCGCAGGTACATTCTGGGCTGTTACCAATTGCTTATTCCGGCATCAATATACGTTTGGTAGTGCCCTCTCTGCTTCAGGAACAGGTGAACTCGAACTGCGCAATAGCATCTTCTGGAATGTCAGCAGCATTGGAACACTGGATCCAGTGTTCCACCGTCTCAGCTACAACGCCTGGAATCAAGCACTTCCCGGTGAGCACAACGTCCTGCTCACCGAGAGTCCGTTTGTGAATGTGGATGGAGGGGATTATCACCTTAATGCCACTTCACCTTGCTGGGACGCGGGCGATCCCTTCATACATGATCGGTTTGCGCAAGGGCATGATTCCAGCATCTCGGACATGGGTTGCTACGGTGGCATGTCTCCCTTCTTTGACAACGGACTCTCGCCGTTCCCGGTGGTGACGAGTGTGAGTGTCACTCCAGTCGTGGGAGTTGGCGACAGCATTCAGATTCAGAGTTCCGCGCGCACTGCGCCACGGTATTGAGGAGGTTATGATGATGTTACCCCCCTTTGATCCCCCCACTACTCGTGGAGGGAAAGCAGAACTACCCCTTTCACTCTTCCCACACAAGGCGGGGGAAAAACTCCTTTCTCCCTCCACGAATAGTGGGGGGACAAAAGGGGGGTTCTTCTCTATTCCCATCATCTTTTTTGCCGTGCTACTCTTCGCATCTCTGGCACAGGCCCAAGACATGCAGATCGTTGCCGCCGAGTACCGCGTGGACAACTTAGCACCTGTTGAAGTTGCACTAACACCGGATGACTCGGTTTCGTTTACGGTGGCGGCAGGATTGCCGGCGTTGGTGCCAGGATTTCACAATGTCGTGGTGCGGTTTCGCGATCTGAATGGCGTGTGGTCGGTTCCGAAATCGCGATTATTTTATGTGAGTCCGGACTCGCTGAATTTGCCGGGTGAACCGTACTCGCTTGCGCCGATTGTTGGAGCGGAGATCTCGATTGACAGTGGTGCGGCGATTCCGGTGGCACTTGCTGCGGATGACAGCGTCAGCTTCGCGCAAACAGTTTTGCCGGGAACGCTTACCGTCGGATTTCATCATGCGGTGGTTCGCTATCAGGATAGCGCGGGCGTGTGGTCCGTTCCAAAGTCGCGGCTGTTCTATGTGAGTCCCGACTCGCTGAATCTGCCGAATGAACCGTATGATCTCAGTCCGATTGCCGGAGCGGAGGCGCAGATTCATGGTATGCTCGCTAATGACGGAATATTCGACACGACGTTTGCGCTGACGGCCGCTGACGGAGACTTTGATAGCGCCGAAGAATCCACACTGGATCATTTGCTGACGGGTTATGTTCTCTCGTTGGGTGTCCTTCCGCGCGGAGATTACACACTTAAAGTGCGCTTTTGCGATACTCGCGGAGTGTGGACGGCTCCGGTGGCGCGCAACTTCGTGGTGACGAGCGGCTTGGTGATCTTTCCCCGCTTGCCCAATGAAAATGATGTGACGCTCACTTGGTTTACCTCACAGCTTGATGTCGGCTACTACTCGATTTATGTCAGCGATTCGGCGAGCGGAGTTTTCAACTTCCTGGATTCCACAAACGTCGGCACCTACATCCACGCGAATACAATGGCAGAATCACTGCGCAAATTCTACCAGTTGACTGTCCATTATCTCGGCGCAGCAATTCTGGTGACTGAGCAAGGCGTGATGCCCATCGAACCCTCTTTAGTCCGTAAGGAGGAATTACGGTAGGGGAGGTCTAAGGTCCTCCGCATCTCGGCGCGGCAATTCTGGTGACGGAGCACGGAGTGATGCCCATCGAACCCTCTTTAGTCCGCAAGGAGGAATTACGGTA
>JAGVEU010000481.1 GCA_020057985.1 Calditrichota bacterium
AATCCGTAGATTAGCCGCCACAACTTCCAAACGAGCAGGCGGGTAAATGCTTGCGTAAGTGTCCGATTTTGCAGAGCTTGCGGGTTTGGAAGGCACGGGAAAAGAGGTCTGCACGACAGGGATCGGGACAGCCCGGCCGTGCTTCCCTTCGTAAGTCCCACAATCTTGAGGTTATTCTGCATGGCAATGTTTATTAACGAAACATGTATCTCCTGCGGCGCTTGCGAGCCGGAATGCCCGACCAATTCCATCACCGAAGGCGACGAGATTTTCGTGATTGATCCTGCAACTTGTCTTGAATGCGTCGGCCATTTCGACAATCCCAAGTGTGTCGAAGTTTGTCCCATCGAAGATTGTATTGTAAAAGTGGCCTGAGTTCGCTTGGCAAAAAGGCAGATTCTTTTGGAGCGCACCATCGTGCGCTCCTTCTATTTATAGAGGATCTGTTTTCATGTGTTTTGGAAGACGAGGTGGAGTGCAGTAATTGTAGAAATTAGGTCTAATTATCTATCAAAATCTGCTTTCAAATTGATAATCTGTGCCTCCCCGTCGAATTATCCTCCAAACTCGCATGTGCTTAATAGACAGTATTTTCAGGCAACTCAGTCGGAAAGGTATATTGTTCTTGACTGTTGCATCTTGTTTCAGAAACACTAAATTACTGAGCTACAGTGGCACCGGCTACCCAACGCAAAAAACCGTGCCTCTGTCTTACTATTAATAGGGAAGCTCATCGCATGAAATTGGTCAAAACGGTCTCCGCCAGCGGCGAGTATACCCTTGTCATCAACGAAACATGGTGCAAGGGTTGCCGAATCTGTGTGGATTTGTGTCCTAAGCAGGTGCTTGCCATGGTGGAAGCGCCGGATCGCTGGGAAGGAGCCATCGCAAAGGTGACCGCGATGGAAGCCTGCAACGGTTGCGAAATTTGCGAGGTCGAATGCCCCGATTTCGCTATTTCCGTCACGGCTCCGCAAAAGAAGAAGTCCCCGAAAGCAGCGGAGGTCAACAAATGAAGATTCGTGAAAAGGAGCGCGCCTTCTGGTCGGGCAATGAAATTGTCGCTGAAGCCGCTCTTCGCGCCGGTTGCACCTTCTTTGGTGGCTATCCGATCACACCTTCCTCGGAAATCGCCGCGCATTTGTCGCTTCGGCTTCCGCAAGTCGGTGGCGTCTTCATTCAAATGGAGGATGAAATCGCCGCGATGGGCGCAGTGATTGGCGCATCGTTGGCAGGAGTAAAAGCGCTGACGGCTACGTCCGGACCGGGTTTTTCGCTGAAGCAGGAGAACATCGGCTTTGCAATTCAGGCAGAAATTCCCTGTGTCATTGTCAATGTGCAGCGCGGCGGGCCATCTACGGGATTGCCGACAGCTCCGGCGCAGAGCGACATCATGCAAGCCCGTTGGGGCACGCACGGCGATCACTCCATCATCTGCCTGACGCCGCTTTATCCTCGCGAAGTGTATTCTGAGATTATTCGAGCCTTCCATCTTTCCGAGCTGTATCGCACTCCGGTGATTGTCATGATTGATGAGATCATTGCGCACACTACTGAGAGTTTTGAGATTCCAGCCGATGATGAATTCGATCCGGTCAAAGTGCGTTCGGACTACGAGGAAGCCCGCGTCAACAGTTTCCGCCCGTTCTATGATTTCTATCAGGGCAAGCATCTTCATATCACCGGTCTCACGCACACGGAGGAGGGCTTTCCCACCACCAATCCGGAGATTGCGCAGCGCGGAATCGAGCATCTTGTGTACAAAATTCTTGACCATCAGCCCGAACTGGAACGTAACGAAGAGTATCTATTGGATGATGCGGACATCGCCGTAGTTACTTTCGGCTCGCCGGGTCGCGCGTCGGTTGAGGCGATCAATCAAGCCCGGGCCAAAGGGATAAAAGCCGGGATGTTCCGCCTGCTGACCTTCTGGCCGTTCCCGGTGGAGACCGTGCGAAATATGGTGGATCAGGTTAAGTCCTGCGTGGTTCCTGAGATGAATATGGGGATGTTGAGACTGGAAGTTGAAAAGTCCGCCATGCGCCGCGACGTCAAGTTGTATGGCGTGAACGTGGTCGGTGGGATACCCATCGAGCCACAATTGATTTTGAATGCGATTGAGGAGGCACACAGCCATGTCGTTTGATTATTCCTCCTGGCTGCGACCCGAAATGATGCCCAATATCTGGTGTCCGGGTTGCGGCATTGGCATCATCTTGAAATGCCTGATTCGCTCGATGGATTCCTGTGGTTGGGCGCGGGATGACACTGCCTTCGTTTCCGGTATTGGCTGCACGTCGCGGGCCCCGGGCTATGTGGACATGAACACCCTGCACACCACACATGGCCGGGCGCTGACCTTTGCCACCGGCGTCAAACTTGCCGCTCCTGAAAAAAACGTCTGCGTCATGTCCGGTGACGGCGATGCGGCAGCTATTGGCGGCAATCATCTGATTCATTCCTGCCGCCGCAACATTGACATAACGCTTGTGATCGTGAACAATGCCATCTACGGCATGACCGGCGGACAAT
>JAGVEU010000405.1 GCA_020057985.1 Calditrichota bacterium
AAATGGCGATCACTGCATCAGATCGTAAATCAGTCATCGAGAAGTACGCTCCAAAGCCCGGCGATACCGGTAGCCCTGAAGTGCAGGTAGCGCTCCTCACGCAGAGAATCAATGATCTGACCGAACACCTTAAAGTACACAAGAAGGATAATCATTCGCGGCGCGGCCTGCTTCTACTGGTTGGCCAGAGAAGGAGACTCTTGACTTTCCTGGCAAGGAAGGACATCCTCCGCTACCGCAAGCTCGTGGAAGACCTCGGGCTAAGACACTAAAGAAGAACTGGAGAAAGTGAATGACTCAACGAAAGGCGATTGACCTTGGCGGACTCAAACTAGAGATCGAAACCGGTCGAATTGCTAAGCAGGCGGATGGTTCGTGCTGGTTGACCTACGGTGACACTGTCATCCTGGCAACCGTGGTGGCGAACTTGGACGCTGTCAACGATCAGGATTTTCTGCCGCTATCGGTAGACTATCGTGAAAAACTTTACGCGGTAGGACGAATTCCCGGCGGTTTTTTCAAGCGCGAAGGACGTCCCTCAGAAAAGGAAATTCTCTCGGCACGTCTGACGGATAGACCGATCCGGCCGTTATTCCCCGATGGATTCCATCAGGAAATGCAAGTGATGATCAATGTGCTATCATCGGATGGTGAACATGATCCTGATGTTCTTGGAACGATTGCAGTATCCACGGCGCTCTCCCTGTCAAGGATCCCGTTTCTTGGCCCGGTGGGATCTGTCCGCATTGGACTAATCAACGGCGAATACATCGTCAACCCGACCTACAAGCAGCTTGAGGATTCGCTGCTTGATCTCGTGGTTGCAGGCACGGACGATTCAATTATCATGATCGAGGGCGAGGCTAAAGAAGTCTCGGAAGATGTCTTCCTTAAAGGAATTGCGCGCGCTCACGATGAAATCAAGCGGATTGTAGCCCTGCAGCGCGAGCTGATGGCCGTTGCCGCTCAGCCGAAACAGGAGTTTGCTCCGCCGGAACGAAACGCGGAGTTGGACGAAATTCTCGAGAGCCTGTTCGGGAAGAAAATAGCCGACGTCAGCCGTATCACTGATAAACAGGAGCGTCGCACAGCGTGGCGAGATGTCGAGTCTCTGGCAGTGCTTGCTACGGCCGAGCAGTTTCCTGAGCAGGACAAATACGTCAAGAACTGGGTTCATGATCGCTTTCAGGCCGCAATGCGAGTCATGATTGTTGACGAGAATCTCAGACTTGACGGAAGAGGTTTGCGGGAAATTCGAACCATCACCTCTGAAACGGATATCCTACCACGAACACATGGCAGCGCGTTGTTTACACGCGGTCAAACGCAGGCGCTGGCGACCGTTACTCTGGGAGTGAAATTTGACGAGCAGCGCGTTGATGGACTTGACGGTGTCTATACCAAGCCATATCTTCTTCATTACAATTTCCCACCGTTCAGTGTGGGCGAAATCCGCAAGTTTCTTGGCCAATCACGACGTGAAGTTGGCCACGGCAATCTCGCCTGGCGTGCCCTTCATTCCACGCTTCCAAGCTGGGATGACTTCCCGTACACAATCCGCGTAGTCTCTGAGATTCTGGAATCCAATGGCTCCTCCTCAATGGCAACGGTTTGCTCGGGCTGCATGGCGTTGATGGCTGCCGGCGTACCGGTGAAGAAACCCGTTGCCGGAATCGCGATGGGGCTTATCAAGGAAAAGGATAAGGTCGCCATTCTTTCGGATATTCTGGGAGATGAGGATCATCTTGGCGACATGGATTTCAAAGTCACAGGCACTCCGGATGGCATCACCGCTTGTCAGATGGACATCAAGATCAAGGGTATCTCTCTTGACCTTATGAAAACCGCCATCCTGCAGGCGCGCGAAGGCATCACTTTCATTCTTGGAAAGATGGCGGAGACAATCAGCGTACCACGGCCTGAAATTTCACCCTATGCGCCGCGCATTATTTTCTATCAAGTTGATCCTGATAAGATCGGTCTCATCATCGGCCCCGGTGGAAAAACCATCCGTGAGATCATTGCCCGTAGCGGCGCCGCGATTGATATCGAGGACGACGGAACGATTTGTGTCTCGGCCACAGATATGGCTAAAGCGCAAATTGCTCTCGATATTCTGAAGGGCATGACGGAAGCGCCGGAAGTAGGAAAAGTCTATCATGGCAAGGTAAAAAAGATCACCGACTTCGGCGCCTTTGTTGAAATCCTGCCGGGACGTGAAGGTCTCCTGCATATCAGTGAGATCGAACATCACCGAATCAAGAAGGTGAGCGATCACCTTGCCCCGGGCGATGAAATTGATGTCAAACTTCTCAAGGTGGATTCGATGGGTAAGCTCGATCTGTCGCGCAAGGTGCTGCTGCCGGTGCCGGAAGGACATCGTCCACCGGATGAGGAACACGGTGAAGGAGACAAACGCGAACATCGGCCTGGCAGACGCGAGCGAGTGAAGGAATAACGAGCCGCCTTTGGCAAGAGTCGCAAACTATCTGAAGACCGAGCTACCGAGCGGTCTGCGCATCGTCACGGAGCATGTGCCGGGTGTTCGCTCGGCATCGCTTGGCGTGTGGGTTACCGTCGGGTCACGTCATGAGAGCGCGTCGGAAAACGGAATCTCGCATTTCATTGAGCACATGGCATTCAAGGGCACTCGTACTCGTAGCGCTCTCGAGATCGCCCGCACGATCGAACGCGGCGGCGGAGTCATCAATGCGTTTACCGGCAAAGAGCTTACCTGCTTCTACGTTCACGTGCTCGATGAAGAACTGCCCACAGCACTTGACTTACTCTCTGACATCCTTCGCGATTCACTGTATAGTCCCACGGAGATTGACAAGGAGAAGCAGGTGATTCTCGATGAGATTCGCGATCACGAGGATATGCCAGATGATCTTGTCTTCGAGCATTTCATCAAGGAACTTTTCGCGCCACATTCATTGGCGAGACCGATACTTGGTCCACCGGAGAATGTGCGCGGCTTCTCCCGGGACGATCTTGTGAAGTTCATTGGCAGTCACTACGTCCCGCAAAGAATTGTCGTGGCGGCGGCGGGAAATGTAAATCACCGCACTCTTGTGAAGAAGGTCAAGGATAAACTCGATTTTGCGAAACCGCATCGGTTGCCGAAAGCCGATGCCGTTGCTGTCTTGAAGCCCTCGTTCAATCGTCATCCGCGCCCGATTCAACAATCACACATGGTGATTGGGACTCGTGGTCTGTCGTATAGCGCCAAGGATCGCTTCACGCTGCTGGTTATGAACACGTTGCTGGGTGGTGGCATGTCATCGCGGCTCTTTCAAAACATTCGCGAGAAGCATGGTATCGCATACTCGATCTACTCCTTCGCCGATTCGCTCATTGATACCGGCTACTGGGGTGTCTATCTGGCTACGGATCCTCAGAAACTCGATCGCGCAAGAAAATTAGTGCTGGAAGAATTGCGGCTCATGCGCGAGACACAAGTTAGTAAGGATGACCTTGAGGGTGTTCGAACGCAGCTTAAGGGAAACATCATGCTCGGTCTGGAGAGCGTCTCCAACCGGATGATGCGTCTGGCAAAGATGGAGATTTATCTTCAGAAGTTCGTGACTCTCAAGGACGTAACTTCATTCATTGATGCAGTTACTCCGCGCCGTATTCAAGCTCTGGCGACGAAAATGATCTCCGACGATCGGCTAATCACAACGATTGTGGAGCCTGAGTCAAAGGGCGCTTCGAGCACAAAGCGTAAGAAATAGCGAGCGAACCGTGGAGCGAGTTGAGGTCAAGATTCAGCGGCTGCCTCATGCACCTGCCGATCTACCGTCCTATCAAACCGACGGTGCCTCAGGAATGGATCTTCGCTTGAGTGGGGCGGATGTTGTTCTGAATG
>JAGVEU010000484.1 GCA_020057985.1 Calditrichota bacterium
ATACTTCTTTACCATAATCTTCTCCGGTTCGTACTGTGAATATCAACCAGAGTAATATGGCTCAAAAAATAACTCGAATCAAGTAGGGCGAGCTACTAGCTGTAACGGGCACTTGGAAAATGATGCGCAGTAGGTGGAACATGGCAACCAGTGCCAGGAACAATGCTGCAATTGACGCGGCGGGTTTCATTTCGACATCTCCTGGGCATTTCTATGGTGTTACCCTTGGCACAAGTTTCTTGCTATGATGGTGATGAAGGCACCGTCAGGTACATCTTGGTCTCGTGAAATTTGCGCAGCTTCGCAGCATCTCGCTGCCGTCGCCCATCGTAAGTCTCGCTATGTGGTGATGGTGGCGCCGTCAGGTGCTCGCAAGTTCTCCGCATGCCGCTACTCGGCATCTCGATTCACAATCGGATATCGTCGTCTTTGCTATGATGATGATGAAGGCCGCGACGGGTCAAAGCGCTACTGTAGCAGCTTTGTTAAGCATCCTATTCACCAAGCGACAAGATTAGGATGCCACTATCTCCATTATGGCTAAGTTGACGGAGGGGGTGCGAGCCCGCGTACTGCATCGAATATGTCCACAACCGCTAACGACTACTCTGAGCCTTCGACTACGTGGCATTAGTCGAGTTCGAAATTAAAAAAAACAGACCCTCCTATATGTACTAACGTGACACTTCCGCCTGTCTAATTTTTGGGGCAAACTCCAGTCATCATCTCCCCAGTTTCTTCGTCCAAAAGTCGAAGCCTCTGTCTGGCATAAAAAATGTCCACACCAATCGCAAGAATCTCAGTCGGGTTCTCTATCCGGTGCGGCTCGTTGGCCTCAAAGTACGCCGAATCTCCCATCCCGAGAATGGCTTCCTCTCTTGCGCCGTTCACGACCTTCATGTGCCACTGCAAAAGTATTGTCACCTGTTCGCTTGGATGCGTGTGAAGCGGAGATGTGTGACCTGCCGGCTTTTCAAAATACTCGACTGAAACATTGGAACTTCCGGCAAGGCTGACACGTTTCCAGTCGGGCTCAGGTTGGTAAGCTTCGCCTCTGGATTTGGTAATGATTTTCATTTGATGGCTTCTCTGCGAGTTGATGGAAACAAATCCTCATTTGTATGGGGAAGAAACAGTGCGGCCATGTACTCGTCCATGTACCGCGGCTCGCTGCTCAGATCTATGTAGGTCATGTATTTCGATATTTCGCTCAAACGTTTGCGGGATTCGGGGGAGATGAGTGCAAGATAGGAGCCCTGCAGCGAGGTATTGCCAAGATACTCAAATCGGTCTCGAGCTATGTCGGGAAATAATCCAATGGCAATTGCGTTCTCAATATTCAGGTGGGATCCAAACCCTCCGGCGACGTAGACTTTGCCAAGCGCCTCGCAGGATAGCCCAACATTCTTCAGCAACAGAGAAGTGGCAGAATAAATAGCGGCTTTAGCGCGCATAATGTTTGTGATGTCCGCTTCCGAGATAGTGATATTCTCACCGTTACTGCTTGCCGCTCCATCAACAACGACAAACTCAAGACGATTTCCCGCGCGCTCAAATCTCGTATGTTTCTCAACACTGAATCTTCCGTCGCGCCCCACTACTCCACTCGCGAGCAGTCCTGCCACAAGGTCAATCAAACCACTGCCACATATCCCGCTTGGTAATCCTGTCCCCAATGATTTCCACACGATTTCTTTTCCGTCTCCGCCCACATCAATGGAATAAATCGCTCCGTCTGCAGCGCGCATTCCACAGCGAATCCCCACGCCTTCAAAGGCTGGACCTGCTGAACAAGCGCAACCGATCATCCAGTCATTGCCTCGAATCACCAATTCGCCGTTGGTTCCAACATCAATGAAGAGTTCCGCGCCGTGATCTTTCCTCTTCTGCGCCAAACACAGCAGACCGGCGGTAATGTCCCCGCCCACATAGCTGCCGACACACGGAGAAAAAAAGCACGCTGCTTCTGAATGGATATGAATCCCAAGCTCACGTGCGGACAAGATTGGTAACACTGTCACAACAGGCGAGTAGGGAGCCTCTCGAATGAAGCGTGGATCAATTCCCAGAATCAGATGTGTCATCGTCGTATTCCCGGACAAGACTGCACTGTAGATGTCGTCAGGAACAATCTTACAGCTCTGCCCGAGGGAATCTATGAGCTTGTTAATCGTACAGACGACGCGATTTCTCAGCTCATCTAAATGTCCCGCTTTCTGGGAATAAATAATGCGGGAGATCACATCCGCGCCACATGAAATCTGATCATTGTAGGTTGCGGCAGTGCCGAGGATGTGACCCGTCTTCAAGTCCACCAGTCTGACTGCGACTGTGGTGGTGCCAATGTCACACGCCAGACCGTAGTGCCGACCGCTCGTGTCGCCGGATTCTATCCGAAACACACGGTCTCCCTGTGTTCTTTCCGCGACTGTAACGGTGACGAGTCCGCTTGACTGACGAATGGCTTGTGGTAACTCTTGCAGCGCGCTCAGACTGAAATCCTGCGCTGAGTCTCCCGCGATCGCAGCCATCAACCGGTCGAGATCCGATGTATTGCTCTGAATGCCCGGTTCAGGAACTGACAATACGATCTTTCGTGTTAGCGGTGACAGCTCAGAGATTCCGAAGTCATTCCATGTTGTCGAGGTTGGCGAATCTGATGCAGTCGGCACATAAACATGATAACGTTGAGATAACTTGACAGTAACATCACCGCAGATTTCTGCCAGGCAAGCCAGGATGTTTCTGATAGCACTCCAGTCGTCAGAGAGTGTCCACTCGTGCTCATTGCCGCAAGCTCCCTCCACAACGGAAACTGCGCACTCGCCGCAAGTTCCCTGACCTCCGCATTCCGTTTCAAATGACAGGTCGGCCCTTTGTATGACCTTGCTGAGAAGCTCACCTTGCTCGGCGAACACCACAACGTCATTGGGCAATATCCTGACGCGGAATGGCATTGCTGTAGTCGCTATTTGGTCAGGAAGTTCTTGATGAAGGAAGCCATGTCGGATGCTTCCTGCGGGCCTATCGTGACCTTCCAACCCGGTAGCGCCTCCTCAAGTTCACCGCTAATGGAGGCCACGAAGCCGGGGATAATGATTTCCCGTGTAGTGACCTTTTCTTCGAGCTTGATTTCCTTGATGAACTTCGCGATCTTCGCTCCGGAAAACTTTCCTGCCGCCCAAGCCGTGAGCACGCTCATCCCTTCGCAATCCGGAATGATAAGCCACGCTGAAATCCCTGCGTTTTCGATCTCACCCGAGACAATGAAATAGGTTAACGAGAAATTCGTGGTGACAAATACAGGCGAGTCGGAATGCGGCTCGCCAATCGCATGCAGCTTCGGATCAACCTGTATCGGTTTCTGCGGGTCGGTGAAAATGTTCTGACGCAACGTGAGCAAGGTCAACAGCATTTCCTTATTGAGATCCGGCAGCACGACAATGCCTGAATACTTG
>JAGVEU010000278.1 GCA_020057985.1 Calditrichota bacterium
TATAGCTATTCCCGAAATCCTTCCGACATGCACGCCGAGCAGGGTTAAGGTCTTCCGCAACCCTGCCGCAATCTTTTGTCGGATTGTTTTCGAGAACAGCTATAACCACACCCTGAATTTGTGAGTTAACCCCCGCCCCCGCCGTTGCGGGGTTTTCTGCTTTATCAGCTTTGATTTGTCAGTTGGCAAAGCACTCACAAACAATTCGATTCGTAGGATATTTGTCATTCTCGGTATGTCGGTCGGGTGAGGACACCCGCTATTGCGTGATTTTCTTCCGTGCCAATCCTGCGGCAACACGTATAGAATAAGCGGGGAACGCGAGGCGTCTCTCTTCAATTCCGAGACAGCTTCAGGTACAATAACGTCACTTTGTAACTCCTGTCTTTCTCACAACTTCCGCAAGTCAATAATAATCAATATATTACAGCAAGTCATTGTTTTCCCGAACCAGAGGCACCTCTCGCCATGCCTCCGTTTTCGACCTCCTCACTCACTTCGTGATTTCCTTCCCAATCTGCCAACTCGCGACCAAACACAGACTTGCCCAATAGCTGACCTGAACATCCGTAATACCTAAGTCCAATTCAATACGCGACTTGTGTAATTTCCGAATTTTTCTCTTGACAACGGCAAAATGAAAGCCTATATTATCGCCAAGGTCACTGAACGCACGTTCTCTTTGTAGGGGCGGTCTAAGGTCTTCCGCAGCCCGCCCGTGCAATTCATTCCGTAGCCGTCATTTCGTATCAGTGTACCCGATATCAGCGTTTCAGCATTTCAGTATTTCTGTATTTTAGAAAGACGGGCGGGCTGCGGAAGACCTTAGGCCGCCCCTACACGATCTCTTCTTTTCGGATTTTGGATTTTTCTTCCTACGCCTACTTGTTCATTAACTCAAAGAACTCCGCATTCGACTTTGTGTCGCGCATTTTCTCAATCAGGAACTTCATGGTCTCGACGGAGTTATTGGGATCGAGAACGCTTCGTAGCATGTACATGCGCTTGAGAATTTGATCGGATAGAAGTTGTTCCTCCTTGCGTGTTCCCGAGCGGTTCACATCAATGGCCGGGAAGATGCGATAGTCCGCCAAGCGCCGATCCAACACAAGTTCGAGATTTCCGGTGCCCTTGAACTCCTCAAAGATCACTTCATCAGCGCGCGAGCCAGTTTCAATCAAAGCGGTAGCAATGATGGTCAGGCTTCCCCCCTCTTCGATATTGCGCGCCGCACCGAAGAATCGTTTCGGTTCGTAGAGAGCATTGGCATCCACACCGCCTGATAAGACGCGCCCCGAATGCGGCATGATCGCGTTGTGAGCGCGAGCCAGTCTCGTAATTGAGTCCAGCAGGATCACCACGTCGCGCTTCATCTCGACCAATCGCTTGGCCTTCTCAAGCACCATGTTCGCCACCTGCACATGCCGCTCAGCCCGCTCATCGAAGGTCGAAGAGATTACCTCGCCGTGCACGCTCCGCTCCATGTCAGTCACTTCCTCTGGCCGCTCGTCAATCAGCAGCACAAGCAGAGTCACTTCGGGATGATTCTTGGAAATCGCATTGGCAATCATCTGCAAAATCATCGTTTTGCCCGTGCGGGGCGGCGCTACGATCAGTCCGCGCTGCCCCATACCAATCGGAGTGAAGATATCAATGACTCGCAGTGAAATGTCTTTGAGACCGGCAACTTCAAGTTTGAATTTGCGATTCGGATAGAGCGGAGTGAGATTATCAAAATGAATGATGTCCTTGACTGACTCCGAATCAGCCATGTTCACCGCCTCCACCTTCAGAAGAGCAAAAAATCGCTCGCCTTCTTTCGGCGGTCTCACCTGACCTGAGACTTGGTGACCGGTGCGCAATCCAAACCGCTTGATCTGCGACGGTGAGACATAAACATCGTCAGGGCTGGGAAGGTACGAGGCATCTGCGCTGCGAAGAAACCCGTAGCCATCGGGTAGAATCTCAAGCACTCCGGAAGCCAACACATAGCCGTCCTTGGCTGCTTGCTTCGCAAGAATCTTGTAAATGAGATCGTGTTTCGGGAGTCCGGAGATCTCCGGAATCTCCTGCTCCTTGGCAAACTTGATGAGTTCAGGAACAGTCAGCGTTTGTAGTTCTGTAATATCCATGGGTTAGGCTCTGGGTAGGAGTGTACCGGCGGGGAAAGAAAATAATATGTTGTAAATGAAAAACTCTCTTAATTGCGTTGGAGTTCGTGCGGCAGTGCATGGAGCAGCGTTTGCGGAGGAATCTGAGCCGCGTGGATACTCAGACGTCCGTCTTTCCAAGCATCAGGAAACAAATCATGAGCCACACGTTCCAAGGTATCGTTAACATCGGATGAGTAGATCTCAATAGTCCCTAAACTTCGAGCGTGGTTTAATTCATTGCGCTCGGCAAGCTGACGATTGAGTTCTTGTGCGGTTACCTGCGGTGTATTGATAAGCGCTACGTGCTCGCCCATAACTCGTTGCAGGACAGGCCGGAAATATTCATAGTGAGTGCAACCGAGTACCAGTGTATCCACGCCCGCAGCAAGAATCGGTTCGAGGTAGTGCTGAACCACCTTGTCAGGAACCTCGCCCTCAATCCATCCCTCCTCAACCAACGGAACCAGCAATGGACAGCCATTGGAAAAAACCTCAATGTGCGCGCCGAGTTTCTCGAAGGAATGGTCATACGCCTTGCGCTTCACCGTTGCATTTGTGGCAATCACTCCAATTCTTCCATTTCTTGTCGCTTCAAATGCTGCCTTGGCAGTCGGTTCGATCACTCCGAGTGCTGGGATAGTCAATCGCTCCTTTGTCTCCTCTAAGCTCACCGCCGACACTGTGTTACAGGCCACAACAAGAGCTTTTGGGTCATGCCCAAGCAGGAAGTCAAAGCACTCAGCAGAGAAACGGCGAATCAGAGTAGTGCTGAGCGAGGCATAAGGAACGCGTGCCATGTCCGCGAGGAAGACGAGGTTCTCATGAGGTAGCTGGCGATGAATCTCTGCGGCAACCGTCAGACCGCCGAGGCCGGTGTCAAAAACCGCAATAGGCTTGGTAGAGTTATGATTTGTCAAGAGGAGTGTTTCGTGAGCAGGTTATCTGATCGCCGAGGCTTCCAATTCTGATTTCATGAGAAGAATGGACTCACCCAGAGCTTCCGCCACCTTCTGTTTGCCTACTTCTGAACTCAGCAGCGCGGCATCGCCCGGATTGGATAAGAAGCCGCATTCAAACAGAATCGCAGGCATTGAAGCGCCAATCAGAACATAGAAGCCCGCTTGATCCACGCCCCGCGCAGTCAGCCCCGTTTTCCTCTTGGCATGTTCGAGCGACAGCGCCGCCCACTTCTCACTATCTTTCATGTATTGGCTTGTCGCCATGGTCATCAGGATGTAGTTCTGATCCGTCAGTTCCTTGTAGTCCGCAGTCTGATCCTCAAACTCGACTACGCTGTTCTCACGCATCGCTGCATCAACTGCTCGTTGAGTGCGTGCCGGCTTGAGGAAGTATGTCTCAATCCCTTTTGAGCTTGTGTCTCTGGAGCTATTCACGTGAATCGAAACAAACAAGTCTCCACGCTGAGCATTTGCAAAGCTGGTGCGCTCGCTCAATGGTACAAAACGATCAGACTGCCTCGTAAGTTCCGCAGCCAAACCGCTGGCCCGAAGTTGATCCGCAAGTCGTTTCGCAATATCGAGTGTCAGAATCTTCTCCTCGATTCTATGCAATCCAACAGCGCCGGGGTCCTTTCCGCCATGCCCCGGATCAATGATTACGGTCTTCAGTCTCCACGCGAGTGTGTCTGATTCGACTGTTGTTGCACTCGTGTCCGCCAATTTCGCCTCTGCTGGCATCCGAAGGATCACAATCGTCTGAATCGAATCCATCAGATTGAAACACTCGCTTGGCAAGAGTTCTGAGAGGCCTGATAAGTATACCCAAAGCGAACCGTCCCATTCTTCCGGAGCTAAGGAAAGCTGCCGATAGGCATCATTCACCTTGACAAACGAATTGCCGCGTCGAAAATCCACTTTGGCATTCGGCGCAGTCATAGTGAAAACTCCGCTTGAAGTTTCAGTCGTCCACTCTGCTTTGCTCGCAAGTACGGCCAGAGGAATCAGTTGCTCGTCACCCCGCTCCATGAAAGGCAGGCGCCCGATGGTATCTCCTGAGGCAGTCGTCAAGACATACGAACCGGCGCACAAGCATTTGATGGGCAAAACCAGCAGGAAAAGAGTAATCCAGATTCGGTTTTTCATGAAGAATGACTCCGGCTTAGATTCAACTCAGCTTTCCCCGCAAGGCCGCAATCAGTACGCGCGGCGGTTCAGTGATTAGAAAATCAGCCAACGCAATAACCCTCATGATAGGATTCGGAATGTGCTTCTTCACAAGACGTCGGAGACTTCTCCATTTTCTGATCAATTTTTCGGATGAGAGATTGCCTCCAACCGATGCGGAAACCTTGTGCCAGACCTTAGCTGTCGGAACGAAGACGATTTTGAATCCAGCTTCTTTCGCCCGTAAACAGAAATCAAGATCCTCAGAATAGAGTTCAAAGCTCTCATCGAGCAAGCCAACGACCTCGAAAACTCTCCTTGAGGCAAACAGAGCACAGCCTGTCGCCCAATCCGTTTCTTCAATTTGATTGTATTGACCCCGGTCAAACTCGCGTATTCCGCGATGTGCAGACCGTGCGCGCTTCAGCGAGAATCTCCCGCCGGCATACCAGATTTTGTTCGGCTCATTGGCATAGTAGATCTTCGGACAAAGCACGGCATCGCCATAATTCGCCGAAACCTGAAGTAGCTCCTTCATCATTTCCGGATCTACTGTCGTATCATTGTTCAGCAGGAGGATGTGTGTACAGCCATCCTTCAGCGCCCGGACAAGAGCCACATTATTCCCAGCCGCGTAAAGCAGGTTGCGTTCATTACGGATAAGCATGATGCTTTCACCAAATTCCGTCTCCAAGGCCGCCGCGCTGCTGTCTGTTGATCCGTTATCCACCACGTAAAATCTGATACTCGGAGCATGTAACTCAAACAGACTCACAAGACACTCCTTTGTGTCCTGCAGTCCATTCCAGTTGAGCACGATAATTCCCGTGCGGATCTGAGGCACCAGAATTTACCTGCGAAATCCAAACTCGAGGGAACATTCGAGGCTTTCTTGTTCGTCCATCGCTTGAGTCTGAGATGTGTGGGCGACTTTTAAGCCCGTTGAAAGACCTGCCCAACGCCGCGAAATCATCAATGCCGCCCTTCGCCCCGTCCCATTCAACGCAGTCAGCGGATAGCTGCCATAGAGCGAGTTCTCATAGGCATTCATACTCACGTCGTCATTTTCAAAGTCGAAGAACGTCAGGCGTCCAAAGACATTCAGTCCAAGAATGGAAGCCTTCGTCTGAAAGAAGAGCAATGTGCCAACAGCATCTGATCTCATCTCACCATGCGCTGACCGAATTTCAAAGCGAATCTTATATTCCTCGCCTGTTCTGAATGTCACATCCAATCGGCCGCGGTCAACTCTCAAATCACGGGCAGGAGATTCGCTTGAGGTCGCTTCGCTCATTCTCCGACTTGTCAAGATCTCCAAATCAGCCATTCTCAGTGGATGAACTGTCCATCGTAATTCAGCCAGGTTCGAACTCTTCGATAGGGGCGATGTCTCTGTTCGATATGGAGTCTTTGATAGCTGACCATTCAAACACAGAGAATAATACGGCCATACAAGCAGCATTCGAGCGCCAGTCACCTGACTGTTATGCGCCTCCTGCGAGAATCCGCCCCACATTCTCGAGTGCGGTGAATAGAAATCCTCTTCCGCGAACACATGATAAATTGCGCATCCGAGCCTGTCCCCATTTAGGCCGACCATTGATTGATGAGCCATTCCACCGGGACTCGACTTTGCGACCTCAGTAAGCCATGATAGCTGACGCAGATTGCCAGTGAAGAAAATTGAACCGAGATCAAGTTCATTTCCGACATACGACGGTGTTGAGACTGTTGCTGATGATTTGATCTCAGGTGAGAAATGAGCCCGATAGCCCGACAAACCAAGAGTGGTATTCAATGCTCGCACACGCATCGTCGCTCCAGAGAGGGCTTCGCGAACTTGATCCCTGCGCGTTTTGCTCAGTTCAGAAGAAGCGGTTTCACCCTCGACAATTCTCACTACTTCGCCATTCTCCAATTTGGCATCGAGATGTTGATCGCTGAACAGTAAGTCAAGTCCAACAGAACCACTCTCGAAACCAACTGCGGCTCCTCTTAACCGCGATAGACCCGCAGTAGTTGGTCGCAACATAAGTCCCTGTGATGCACCGGGTGCAATCCTATTCGCGGCTGCCAGCCAGTTCGCAAGGCCATGCGCCGATGCAAACACAAGTCCGCTGCCCGCCTCATTCTGAAAGTCCCCCAACAAGATTCGAGGCACAAGCTGATGCGATGGAAACTCGAGACCGGCAGAGACTCCATTATAGAAGTCACTTATGTCGGAATGCCGAAACGCGAACAGGTACCCGCGCATGCCATCAGGGGAAGAGAACTCGCAACGAGTTCTTGATTGCACGGTTTTGCTTCCAAATGGCTCTGCGTCCTGCCTCTCTCCTTTTGCAGCAGTCCGAATCCGAACACGCGATGCCGATGGGTCAAACGGTTGAACAGTGGTTAGAATCCTCAGTATCTGCCTTTGGGAGTCATTCACTATTCCAAGACCAAGAACCTGCTCGAGAGTCGTGAAACCCTTGACAATAGCGCGTTCTTGAAATAGGAGCTTTGCAGTTCGCTCGTCAAAGTACGGAAGTGCGCCAATTTGCTCTACCGTTGCACGATTCAAGTCCAACGGATGTTCCCGAAGATCATCCAACCAGACCGACAGTTCTTCAGGATTCTCTGCAGCTTCGATCCAGTCTTCAATAGTCCCTGCTGAAAGAACTGCAATGCTGGAGTATAGTGTGAGAACAATCAGAACCGGCTTCATTTACCGAGCCGAATTTCAAGTCCGGCGCTGTGCGAAGGTCCGAGGTCAGGATGCAAATCACCGGCATACAGAAAACTCCAGCGACCAACATCCACTTGAAAACCCAGCGAAGGTCGGACGGGTTCCGCGCGCATCCCCACGCGCAAAGTAAACCCCTTTGATACGATTGCCTCAGCGCCAATCCGGACTTCCAGAGGGAAGTGACGCTCCTGAATCAAATCGGCGGCCAGAAGTCCCTGCTTGGCGATCTGAGCGCTGACGCCGACAACGAGCATCTCCGGAATGCGATCTCTGTAATTCGGCAACTTCGGACGATTGAGATTGCGCCATACCGCCGCAACGTTAAGACCGCTGATTGGACGAACGCACAAACCAAGCGCACAAGTAACAGCCGTTGCGCTTGGATAGGAGTCTATTGAGAGTTGTCTCCCGCCTATCTCTACACCCGCCGATAGTCCCGAGCGTACACTTCGCGCGAAGATGACACCACACTCTGTCTCGCGATAGAGCTGCGAACCAAAGTTTGAAACCCGAACTCCAATGCGTTGAAGCCGCAGAGGGAATTTGACAGAAATCGTTTCCCGTGAGAGTTCAGGCAGTCCGAACTCCTGTGACCAACTGAGACCGACTGATGAAACTCCCTCAGCTGCTAACGCGGGATTACGCAATATGGCCCAGCCATCTCCGCTAACAGCAGTGCCCGCTGCACCCATTGCTTGTGCTCGCGGTCCGATGATATCCAGCTCAAATGCTGCCTTCACCGAATGAGAAAAAATAGAAATCGCAAGGATGATCGCGCAGGCTATGACACGGCATGACTTGACTTTGCCGAGTGTTTTTGCTATACTTACACCATGCACTCCCATCAACATCCCATTTATCTCCTGCTCACTCTGGCTCTTGCAGTCGCATTCTCTGCAACTAACCATCATGCCAGCGCACAACTGTTACAACCAGAATTCAGTATTGATGTTCAGCGATTACCACAGGAAGCTCAGCAAAAACTGGTCGGTTTGGATTCCGCTGTGACTCAATACCTGAACAAGCAGAAATGGGCAGGAGACGAATACCAGTACGACTTCCCCGTCAAAATCGCTGTGTTTTTCACCGACTACAGTCCTGATCCGCAAGAAGACAAGTACAAAGCGAAGCTCATTGTGACAAATAAACTGGATGCAAGACTCGAGGACACTCGCTGGGAGTTTGGCTTGCGGCAACCCTACAACTTTCGTTCGGGACAGTACCATCCCTTTACCGCAGTGATTGAATTCTATGTCTGGATTTTACTTGGACTTGAGTACGATAAGTTAGAAAAGCTGGGTGGGCGCACTTACTATGATAAGGCTAAGCAAGTCTTCCTGCAGAGCACCAGCAGCATTCATTATTTTGGCTGGGACAAGAGAAAGGACTTTCTTGATGCACAATTAGATAAGGGAAATGACACTGCGCGCGAACTGAATTTTTTCTACTACAGCGGTATCTTCTATGACTCACGGAAAGAGTATGCAACA
>JAGVEU010000418.1 GCA_020057985.1 Calditrichota bacterium
ACTGCGCCGACGAAATCCACGCGCTTGATGTATGTGCCCAAGGATACAACAAAGCCCTCAGAGCTTTCGATGACAGGCGTATTGGCATCGGGAACACCGGGCGAGGTGGCGGCACTGGAGCTTGCCGTAAAATCCTACGGGAAACTGGGGATTGAGAAGGTGCTTGAGGGAGCGATTGCGCTGGCGGATACGGGGTTTGACTTAAGCATGCGTTATGCGCGAGCGCTTGAGGGTGAGCGGGAAAAGCTCAAGTTGTTCGACGGCACGCGGCAGATTTTCTTCAAGAACGACTCTACTCCGCTCGGGTTTGGTGACCGCCTTGTGCAGAAGGATTTGGCTGCCACAATGCGGAGTATTCAGAAGAATGGCAGCGCCGGATTCTATGGCGGACAAATTCCCAAGACCGTTGAAGCCTATATGAAGGCTAACGGCGGGATTCTCAATGCCGCGGATTTCGCCCACTACAAACCGAATTCGTATGAACCGGTACGTGGAACCTATCGCGGATATGAAATTCTTTCCATGCCACCACCGAGTTCGGGCGGAATTCATGTCATCGAGATTCTGAATCTTCTGGAGCCGTATGATCTGAAATTTCTGGGAGCGGGATCATCGGAGTCGTTTCACCTCATCGGCGAAGCCATGAAAGTGGCTTTTGCTGATCGCGCTGAGTTTCTCGGTGATCCTGCTTTCACCAGTGTTCCAACCACCGGGCTTATTAGTAAGGACTATGCCGCCGAACGCAGTGCGAAGATCTCGCGCTTGCACCATGAGAAACTGGCGGGAGCGGGAAATCCGGCTCCATACGGCAATGATCCCACAGCAAATCCGGACGGGAAGCACACAACACATCTCTGTGTAGTGGACGCGGAAGGCAATGCCGTATCACTGACCGCCACGATCAACACTCCCTTTGGTTCTGGCGTGATTGTTCCCGGAACGGGGTTCTTTCTCAACAATGAGATGGATGATTTTGTCACGTGGCCGGGAAAGCCGAATTACTTCGGTCTGGTAGGTAATGCGGCCAATGAGGTTCAACCAGGGAAAAGACCGCTTTCCTCCATGTCGCCGACGATTCTGGTCAAAGACAATAAGCCGTTTATGGTCGTGGGCAGCATGGGCGGACCACGTATTATTACAAGCACAGCGCTCACCATTGTGAACCTCATTGATTACGGAATGGACTTGCAGCAGGCAATGGATTTTTCTCGTGTTCATCAACAGTGGGTTCCTGATGAACTTTTCCTCGAATCCGATATCTCCTTTGATGTGCAGGCGGCTTTGCGGGATAAGGGACACAAGGTCACCGTGCAAAAGCCATGGGCGGCAGTGACGGGAATCACATTGGATCCGAAGTATGGTGGTTGGTGGGGAGCTTCCGATAGTCGCGCTGGAGGGTTGGCAAAGGGATTCTAAATGAGTAAGGCATGGTTTTTATTTGAGATATCCCATGTGACACTTGGTTTGCACTTTTTTTCTTGAGGTGTTTACCCCACAAGAGCGATAACCTGATGTGGGTAATAGTTGACAGTTAAGCCGAAACTCCGTATATTTGAGGCAAATGTCTCTCTCAGCCGGAATTCTATGCCGAATATAGGCCAACATATCCGAAAGGCACGCAAACTCGCAGGGCTCTCGCAGGAGGAGCTTGCTGACCGGATCAAGGTCAATCGCTCCTACCTGTCGCTGGTCGAAAATGGAAAGTCATCGCCGACTTTTGAGTTTCTTGAGAAGCTTGCAGGTGGACTGAAGATCTCTGTAGAGGCGCTTGTACTGGGAGAGGAGACTTCGGATTCAACGAGCCCTTCGGCTTCAGGAACTCCAGCCTATGAGGGACTCGCAGACTTGCTTGAAGATGGCGAGCAGCTATTGCTCATGAACCCAACTGAGGAGGAGGTGAAGATCCTGCTCAGTATTCGTGTTGATCCGCATTATCGGCCATCGAAGAAGTTATTCGTTGAGGCGCTGCTCGATTATCGCAAAACAAGGCTGATGAAATAGGAGAGATATGGGAAGAAGGGCGCGGGGGTTGTGGACACCCAAACCCAACTGATCCCATCAGATCAAGACCGGCGTCATGCATGCGGAGCGCCGGTTGTTGAGGCGAAGCATAGGTCCTGAACAAAATTCCACACATTAGACTGCATCCATTAATTCTCATTTAGAGGAGTATTTTGTAATGAAGCTGACCTCCACCATGCAAAAGAACACACTTGTGATCGAACTCAAGGGCAAGATCATGGGCGGTCCCGAGTCCACAGTGTTCCACGACAGACTAAAAGAGGCGATTTCACAAGGACAGAAGAAAGTGGTTATTGATCTCGGAGGAGTGGAGTGGATGAATAGCTCCGGCCTCGGATTGCTCATCTCCGGATTTACAACCCTGCGTAATGCAGGTGGTGAAATGAAACTGGCTCGCGCCACGGACAAGATCGAATCATTGCTGGTTATCACAAAGCTGAATTCAGTTTTTGAGACGCATTCCTCAGTGGATGAAGCAGTATCGAGCTTCAATTGACTCACTGACGATTGTCTGAGCCGACGAGACGAGCCGAGACCGAGAGATCGAACCGAAGTCAATACCAAATGTCGGTATCGCAAGCGAGGATCTGCGTGAGCTGAGCCAGCGCTTGCGTGAGCTTTCTGATTTGTCGGGGAGATTTGTCCAGTCTCTCAGCTTGGGTCTTTCAAACACCGAGCTTGCTGAGCAGTTTCTGAGTGTCTCGCAGGAGGCGATGCGCGGAGCCGCTCTGCTTGAGTTCCTCCGCGAGGCAGATCGGCAGCGACAGGAGAATCAGACGCTGATGCAAATCAGTATGAACCTGTCGAGTGCGGCGGGGATCGAGAATGTGCTCAGGACGATTCTTGAGTCTCTGCGCAAGGTTGTTGATTTTTCGGCGGGCGGGATTTTTGTTTTCAACCGCGAACTCGGTCAGATTGAGATTGACATGCTCGAAGGGTACGAGGGGATTGCCCGCGATAAGATCTACGGCAAATTCGAGGAAGGCGTGAAGATCGGTCAGGGGGTTACCGGATCCGTAATCCAAACCGGTCAGGCAATTTATGTCCCGGATGTGCGTCGGGACTCACGATACATCCCACTCCGCGATAGCACGCTCTCCGAGATCGCTGTACCTATAGTAATCGCGGATGAAGTCATCGGAGCATTTAATCTGGAATCAGATCATCTTGACGCTTTCGATAAGCGCGATCTGAGCCTGCTACGCACGTTTGCGAATCATGCTGCGGCGGCTCTGGAACGAGCACGCACGGACCGACTGCGACAACATGCGAAGCGGATGGAAGACGAGTTTGCTCTGGCTCACCGCATACAGGAGTCTTTTCTGCCGCGCTCGCTTCCGGATTTTGCGCCGTACGATCTTGGGGGCATGAACATTCCTTCGAGCGAAGT
>JAGVEU010000094.1 GCA_020057985.1 Calditrichota bacterium
CATGGGCGCCCCGCTGATTGCCAAGGGCAAGTTGCTGGGGGCAGCTTATGTAGACACCACGCGGCTCGCTGGAGTGTTTGATCAGACCAGCCTCGCGCTCTTTGAGACCTTCGTTCAGCTTACCGCCGTTGCTCTTGAAAACGCGCGCCTGATTGAAGCTGAACATGAAGCGTCGGCTCGAAATCTTGAGTTGCAGGAATACCTGAGTTCCGTGCTGCAGAGCCAGCCTTACGGCTTGGTGATCTTCAACTCCGACTTGCTGATTGAATATGTGAATCCGCAGGCGCAGAATCTTCTTGCCAATGGTGATCTCTTTCCCGGGTGCAGGCTGAATGAGATTCGATTGCCCGGCCCTGAAACTATGCTGGGTGTACTAAACCATCTCGAAGAATTTGTCCGCACCGGCGCCTCCGGAAGATACTTCTGGGACAGTCCCAAGCACTCACTTGCCTATTCATTTTTCAAAGTTCAGAATCGTGGCAACAAGAAGGGTAGGATTGGTCTGATTCTCGAGGATATTACTGTTCAACGACAGCTTGAGCACCGACTCATCGAATCTGAAAAGCGCTCGACCGTGAATCAACTTGCCGGCGGCATTGCCCACGAAATCAATAACAGCCTCCAGCCGGTCAAAGGCCATGTTGAGTTGCTTGGAATGATTCTCGAACGCGACGGACTGCTTGATGGCTATGGCAAGGAGATCGAGACCGTCGGCTCGCTGATTACACGAGTCGAAAAGATCGTGAAAAACTTGCGGCATCTGAGCAAACCCGCCAAGCCCGAGCAGGAAGAACTTGACCTCGTCTACCTGATTCGGTCAACGGTTGAGATGCTCGAGAATACCACAGGAATGCTGAGGGGATTTGTCCGGAACAATCCCACGGCCCGTTGTCGTATCAACCTGGACCTTGACGAAAGTCTTCCGACGATCATGGGGGACCGCCAAGGGCTCGAGGGAATGTTCATCAATCTGATCCTGAATTCTGCCCATGCTATCAAGGAAAAGAATGAAGGCGAGCTGACGATTCACGCACACGAAAACGGAGCAGGGATCACACTAACCTTTGAAGACACGGGCACCGGTATCAAACCGGACGTGTTGCCTCATGTTTTCGAACCCTATTTCACCACGAAAGAGGACGGCGGCACAGGGCTTGGCATGTGCATCGTGCAAAACGTGGCCGAGATTCACAACGCAAAACTCGATTTGACTTCCGAGTACGGAAAAGGAACAACCATCACTCTCACTTTTCCGGCAATGGCGAAAGTGTAGGGGCGAATACGCCATCGCCCGTTAAAAACATACGGGGTCGCGGCAAACCGCGACCCCGTATTGCTTGTGTGACTTCTGTCTGTCGAGAGGGACACCGTGGTGCAGCTTCTAATATCTGCAAACAAGATAGGAACAATGCTCTATTGTATTTCCCCACTTTTGTTAGTATCTTTAGTGCATAGTCAGATTCCCTATAAAGACAGATAGTAGGAGGGACACCCTGCGGACACGCACCTGGTGTTTCTCAACGGGATCTCGTTGCATTTTCTATCCTTGAGGCGCTTCTATGTGTATTAAGAAAATGTCATTTTTTTTGCTGGTGCTGACAGGACTGTGCGCATTGAGTATTTTCGCGGCAAATCGGCAGCCCAAAAGCCTCCGCGAAACGCTCGCTTCGCAACAACCCGCCCGCCAACATCCTTCCACATTGGCTGCTTCCGGTTTGCCAGTTATGAAAGCAATTCAGGCTGACTCCCTCTCAACAGGCAATTATCTCTCCCCCAATCGCTCCCGATCCGGCACATCACTGTTTCCTCTGCGAGCCAACACTGAGATTCCAACAGGTAGCGAAGAACGAAAAGCCAAACCTGCCGAGTCAATTTTCATCCCTCATCCTTCATCCCTCATCCTTTCTCTGGATCAGGGTGCAGACTCCTGTCCGGCGTTCATTATCCCCGGCACGCCTTTTGAGGATTCTGGCACAACCCACGGACTGAGTGACAATTTTGCCCCTTCTTGCAGCCATGGCTCGCCTAATTCCGATGCGATTTACGAGTTCACCCCGCAAACAACCGGCACCTACATCCTCACCACTTACTCGGGCACAAGCAATCGGATCTTCGCCCTCCGCAGTGGCGGACCTTGTCCCGGCAATGTCGAGATGATGTGCTACCAGATGATGTTTCACAGTATAGTCTCATGCGAGTTTCAAGCGGGTGTCCACTACTACATTATCATAGATCAGGCCTCGAGTTCGGAACAGGGGGGCGACTATCGCATTGGACTCTCTGGCCCCATCGTTTGCAACCCGGCCTTCAACCTTGTCGCTCCCGGTACGGTATCCGGCAACACGTGTTTTGGTAATGACAATTGTCCGCAAGTCCCCGGTGAAGATCAAGTGGTGCGGGTTGTCATTCCTCAATCAGGCAGGTGGCAGTTCTCCCTGTGCGATGACCAGAACTGGGTGGCCGCGATCTATCTCCGAACCGGCTGCTGCGATTCCACCATCGTGAGCGATTATTGGGGAGGGAATTGCCCAGGACAAGGAAGGCCGATTGTCTCCCATGATCTTGAGGCTGGCGAGTATTTTCTCGACATCGAAGGCAGCAGCTATGATTGGGACCAATGCGGCCCTTGGACTCTGACGGTCAGCCAATTACCTGATCTTCCTCCTCCGCCCACTGACAATTGCACCGACGTTGTTCCGGTAAGCCTGCCCGCGGTCTTCATCGGCGACAACACCGGTGCTACCAGCGATTGCCCCGACCTCAGTTTTTATGGAAATGACGTCTGGCACACTTTTGTACTCGATTCTCCAGCCGATGTAATCGTGGATTATTGCGGCACTTCAGCAGGAATCACCCAAGTGATTTCCATTCTCGTCTATGGTTGCCCCTGTGACAGCTCAATTTACAGCTATTACTACGATTACCAGCCCTGCGGCAATGAGAACGTCATCCGAATTCTCTTTCCCAACCTGTCCCCGGGGACGTATTATATCCCGGTTGTTGGCAACGACATTTCCAACCATGGTTCCTACACGATCCACGTGTACTCTCCGCCTTCGTGTATAGTCCAATCCGGTGCAAATGATGTGGTCGAGTGCCCGGAGACTCCCGACTCAACCAACCTTAGCCAAGACTGCAATGGCGGCTGCAACGTGACGCCGCCTGCCTATCAGGAAATTTCACTAACCGACACGGTTTTCGGCCGGTGCTTCACGTACATCGGAACTCATTGGTGGAATCAGTACCGTGACACCGACTGGTATCGCTTCACCCTCAGTGATACCGCAGACGTCACGGTCTCGCTCACTGCCGAGTTTCCAGCCGCATGTATGGTGCTGGACAACCGCAATTGTGAGCAGGGTCGCTACTGTGGTGGAACAAGCAGCTTGGATCGTTGTCAGACCTTGTCCTTTACTTCCGATTGCCTCCCGCCCGGTATCTATAATGTGTTTGTAGCGCCATCCATCTACGAAGGCATTCCTGAGCCAAAGAACTACCGAATGAGTTTCACGACTTCAAGTTGCGGGCTGTGTCAGATCACGATGCAGCCCGGCGATGTGTCTGAAGGGGAACCTGATTGTTATACGGAGTACAACGACGTGACCAATGGCGGCTGCGAATACTGGCCCGAAATTTACGGGGAGATCACCGTCGGCGAAACCGTCTACGGCAATTCCGGCGTCTACCGCCATTCCTGGGATCCGCCGGACAGCAGCTGGTTCCGCGACACCGATTGGTATCGCTTTGAACTCCCTGAACATGCTATGCTCATTTGGACATTCGAAGCGGATTACCCTGCCTGGACTTTCCTCGCCGAAGCCTGTGATGATGAGGAGTGGGGCGAACTGGCGGGGGCCGACGTCCCGCCCTGTCATGCCGAAACATTACGGACTCAGACCTGTATACCGCCCGGGACATACTATATCTACGTCTCCACCCCCAACTGGGGCCCTTATCCCTGTGGCTCGCATTATCGCGGCACTCTGACAACTGCGCCATGCAGCGAGTGTGACACAAGTCTCGTCAGGCTGTATGATGTGATCGAACAGGAACCCATTTGCAACTATTGGTACGTTGATAGTGTCAACGGCGGCTGCAACTCGACGCCGCCGATCTTCGGTCAATCCCTTGCTTGCGGTCAAACGATCGTTGGTACGTCCGGCACTTTCTGGGGCAACTGGACAGAAAGCCGCGATACCGATTGGTTTCCCATCACCATTCCCAGCCCTCGCACCGTCGTCCTCCGTTGGTGTGTCTTCGCGCAGTTTCCCCCGATGATTACGATTCTTCGGGTGGGCAACTGTGACTCACTTGCCATGATGGGAGGTATTGCCACCGGCAACTCCTGCGATACCGTCTGCACCACCGATGCCCTCGCCCCCGGCAACTACTGGCTCTTTGTCGCTCCCAACGATTTTCGTCTGACGCCATGCAGCGCTCAGTATATAGCTTGGACCACCTGTCAGCCCTGCACTCCGGATACTGTTCAGAATGTCACCCTCCGACGCATCGGCAACAGTATTACTCTGCGCTGGAGTACTGATGCAGGTTTTGTCGGCACTTATGACGTTTATACTTCATCGGATTTGAATACGTGGTCTCTTCTCCAGTCCAACATCGCTCCGGTCTTCATCAACAACGGCAATACGTTCACTGACACAACAACATTCGCGAGTTACAAAGCCTACCTCATTACAAGTACCTGCCCGTAGATCAGAGTTAGCTCTCACACACTAATACTAGCCAGCACCGTCCCGGTGCTGGTCCGCAAACCAACCGAAATCTGTCTTGCGAGGCGCAAGCGGTGGGGGAGGTCCTGCATTCACGAGCAAACGAAGACGTGAACGCGGAAGAAAATCGAAAAATGAAAACTGAAAAGAAGAGAAAACCGGAGAGATCCTTCCGGCGGACCGTCAGGATGACATTCAAGCGAGGACGTGAATGCAGGATCTCGCTTCCTTTTTTTCAGTTTTCATTCTTCGATTTGGGATTTTCTGCTTTCCTCCTCTTCTTCCACCATCGCTTCAGCCGCTCCCCAATTTCTGCTTCGCGTCCTTGATCCGATGGCTCGTAGAAGAGCATCTCGCGATACTTGTCCGGTAGATTCTGGCTCTCAAAGAAATGCCCGGGCAGATCATGCGGATACACATAACCTTCGCCGTAACCCTCCTTCTTCATCAGCCCTGTTACCGGATTGCGCAGATGCAGTGGCACTGCGGCTGGAAAGGACTCACTCTCCGCCGCTCCCATCGCTTTTTCAATGGCCATGTAGCTCGCATTGGATTTGGGTGAGGAAGCCAAATAGCATGTGGCCTGCGCCAGAATAATTCGCGCTTCCGGCATTCCAATTTGATGCACCGCCTGAAATGCTGCCGTTGCCAATACCAATGCAGTCGGATTGGCATTTCCGACATCCTCGCTCGCTAAAACCACAAGCCGACGCGCCATAAACAGCGGATCTTCTCCCGCTTGAAGCATCCGCGCTAAATAATAGATCGCCGCATCAGGATCAGAAGCGCGCACCGACTTGATGAAAGCGGAAATTGTATCATAGTGCGCATCACCCTTCTTGTCATAGAGCGGCAACCGCTTGAGTACACCCTTCTCAATCAACGCATGATCTATGACAATCTTCTCCCCCTTTGCACGGGGTACTTCATCTGGTTTCTCCCCCCTTGTAAGGGGTGGCTCAGCGGCCTTCTCCCCCCTTGTAAGGGGGGACGCAAGGGGGGTTCTTGGCGCAATATTCACCGCCAATTCCAGTGCATTATACAACGCTCGTGCATCGCCACCTGAAAGCGCAAGCAGTGCGGATTCGCCTTCCGGCGTGATCTCAACAGACACCGTCTTGAGCTTCACATCCGCTTGCAGCGCACGATGCAGAAGTAACCGCAAATGCTCAGCGATGAGTGGTTGAAACCGCAACACCCGTGCGCGGGATAAGAGTGGAGC
>JAGVEU010000391.1 GCA_020057985.1 Calditrichota bacterium
GGCGGCTCGCGACATTCAACCTGAACTCCTTCATCGGTCAAACCATCAAAGTGCGCTTTCGACTTGGCACGGATCAAGGTGTCACTCGTCGTGGCTGGTACATTGATGATCTTGCTCTTGTGGGTTGGCACAGCATTGCCAATCTTCCGCCGGATGCGGTTGATGATCTTGTGATCTTCCCAGCCGGACAAAATCTGCAATTGTCATGGTCTCCATCATCAGGAGCAGTAAATTACAAAATCTATCGCGGCACAAGCAGTGACCAGCCACTCGAGAACATGACCCTCCTGACCACGCAACCCGGAACGAGTTACCTCGATCAGAACACTGGCGCACTGACCATGGCTTTCTATGTGGTGATAGCCGTGGGGCAGTAGGCTGTCATCCTGAACCCGCGTCTTTGGCTATCTCGCGGATTCAGGATCTCTGTTTACGTGCTATGCCCGCATCCGATCTTCTTGGTAGGCGCAACCCCCCGTGGTTGCTTTCGTCTCGCAATACCCGCGGCGTGAAGAGGCAACCACAGGGGGTTGGCCTTTTGATGCCAGTGCAGCTTCACCCCCCAACTCGCCCCTCTTTTGTCATCCTGAACCCGCGTCTTGGCTATCTCGCGGCGTTCAGGATCTCAGCCCACCTGCCGCGCCCTCCAAGAGGCACAACCCCCCCACGCCTCCCCCAAACGGGTCACTATCCTTTAATTCCCCCATCAAACCAGCAATAAATATACTAACTACGGAGCAGAATCACCGCACTGTGAAAATCAGCGCGACATGAAATCGAAAAGTAATTGATTTGTAAAGAAAAAGCGCCAATCTTGTATCATAGCAATATTCCACGAATCATCTAATCAGGAGTAACAAATCATGAAAGCAAGAATAACTTTTTTCGCAGTGTTCTTTTTCGTGCTGGCACTGACGCAAGTCAGCCATGCACAAACCATTTCCGGCCCGTTAAGTGGAACACTCGGTCCGGGAAATTACTATGTCATTGGCGCGATTTCAGTGGAACAAGGTGCTACCTTACGCTTTATGCCGGGTACGACATTCTGGTTCACAGTTCGTGTTCCATTCCAGATTGATGGAGTTCTATTAGCTGAGGGAACTGCAACTGATTCCATTATATTTACAACCAACCCTGCACTTAACCCGATCCTCTGGGAGGGTGTGGATTTCAGCGGGGTTGACGCCTCAAATAGTCGGATTTCGTATTGCCGAATCAGATACAGCGTTTCCAGTGGAGTAAGTTGTTCTAACTCGTCCTCCAGCTTTGTCCACTGCACCATAAGCGGCAACTCGGCAAGCAGCGGCGGCGGGGTGTACCTTAACGCTTCCTCGCCCTCCTTTTCGAACTGCACCATCACCGGCAACTCGGCAACTGGCATCTACGGCGGCGGCGGGGTGGACTGTCGCTCTTCCTCGCCCTCCTTCACGAACTGCACGATCAGCGGGAACTCGGTAGACTACGGCGGCGGCGGGGTGGTGTGCGCCAGTTCTTCGCCCTCCTTCACGAACTGCACGATCAACGGCAACTCGGCAAGCTACGGCGGCGGGGTGTCCTGCTATGGTTCCTCGCCCACCTTCACGAACTGCACGCTCAGTGGCAACTCGGCAAGCAGTGTCGGCGGGGTGTACTGCGACTCTTCCTCACCCAGCATTAGAAACAGCATCATCGCTTTTTCCCAGGGTTCTGGAATCTTCTTTGCTGAGAGTTCAGGAAGCCAAGTCCAGTACTGCGACATTTTTGGGAATAGTGGGGGAAACATTGCCTTCGCGGGCGGCGATCCTTCGCAGGGCACTCCGGTGATTGGGTGGACTTTTCTCACCAATGCCAACGGCGATCCGGCGGACATTTACATGAACATCTTCCAAGATCCGTTGTTTGTGGATGCGGCAGGTGGCAATTTTCACCTGACGAACGCGAGCCATTGCATAGGACCTGCAGATCCGACGAACTATCCGCAGCTTGATGCTGAGGGAAATCCGCGCCCAAATCCAGCAGGGTCTAATCCTGACATTGGAGCGTATGAAAGTCCGATCGGAACGCCCGGCGGAGTGGTTCCTCCTAACGTCGGCTATGTGGAACTGGTTCATTTCGGCCTACCCAACTGGGACTATCGGTTGCATCATGTCAGCGGTTCGCTTTCACGGTTGGTGTTCAGGAATTTCTGCGCGGGAACCATCGGCTCGGTAAGCGGCGAAGCTGTGGCTCATGGTTGGAGCGCTGCAAACTATGCGGATTCGATTGTATTCACGACTGGCACTCCGTTGACTTCGGGAGCTATCGCAACCTTCCGGCTCTCGCATCCTTCTTGCAGCGATCAGATCACATGGACAGCCGGCGACAGCACAGGAACGGTAGATGGCCCACTCCCCGTCGAACTCTCATCCTTCACCGCTACATGCGCAGACAACAAAATCACCCTGAACTGGGCAACCGCAAGCGAGACGAACGCTTCGCGCTTTGATCTCCTGCGGGATGGTAGCTTGGTCGGTTCCGTTGCTGCCGCGAATGAAGCTCACAACTACACATGGACAGACACTCGCGTTTTGAACGGCACAACCTATTCGTACACACTTGAACTCGTGAATGTGAACGGAGGGCGAGAGTCCTTGCGAACCATTGAAGCCACTCCGCGTGCCGGAATAGTCGAAATCACCGATTACGCTCTCCATCAGAACTACCCGAACCCGTTTAATCCGGTCACGCGCATTGAGTATGATCTGAAGGAAGCGGGGTTTGTGACTCTGAAGGTCTTCAATCTGCTCGGTCAGGAGATTGCCGTGCTGGTTAACGACCAACGCGACAAGGGAAGATTTGCAGCAAACTTTAATGCGTCCGGCTTGCCTTCGGGAGTCTATTTGTATCGCATCGAGGCCAACGGTTTCATGGATCAGAAGAAGATGGTGCTGATGAAATAGGTAGTCCACGTTCGTAGATGCAACCCCCCGTGGTTGCCTTTGGTCACGTGTCACCCTCAATGCGAAGAAGCAACCACGGGGGGTTGCGCCTACCAACGCCAAGATATTCCCCTACCCTGTCATCCTGAACCGCGTCTTGGCTATCTCGCGCGTTCAGGATCTCAGCCCACGTGCTTCGCTTATATGTCTTTGCTGCTCGAGATGAGGATGCAAGCGGAGCAAGGGGGCGGAGATCCTGAGTCTCCGAGATCGCGGAAGACGGAGACTCAGGATGACAGTTGTTTGGGCGGTGCATCAGCGGAATGAGAATCGCGAGAAATGCGTTAGCGTCCTCCTTTTCCTCTTGATTTCCACGTTTAAGAGCGTTACCTTATAGTCAAACAAGCCACAACCAAGGGTAATGGCTATTCCGAACGAACTGACGAGCCTGCCATATTGAACTTGCAGATCCTAATTGCGCTAACTGTCGTTCTGTCGCTGTGCAGCAAGCAACCAGTTACCGCGCAGTATCTCTGGACGCCGGATTACCAACCTGAGAAAAGCATCACACAGCGAATTAAGCCTCCAATAGGATACGAGCGAATACCGTCTGACTCTGGTGGCTTTGCCGAGTGGTTGCGCAAATTGCCGCTCAAACCGGAAGGAACACCGGTGCGGCTCTATGACGGGGAATTGAAGGTTAATCAAGCGGCTCACTTTGCTGTCATTGACATGGATGTTGGGAACCGGGATTTACAGCAATGCGCTGATGCGGTAATCAGACTCAGAGCGGAGTATCTGTTTTCCAGAGGTGATTATCCGGCGATTAACTTCTGCTTCACAAGCGGTGACACGGCGTTTTTTGTTAGGTGGATTGCCGGATACAGACCTAAGGTTGCCGGTAACAAGGTCACATGGAAAAGAATGGCGCCGATGGATTCAAGCTACTCATCCCTTCGGAAGTATCTGGAAGACGTGATGATGTATGCCGGATCATCTTCCC
>JAGVEU010000285.1 GCA_020057985.1 Calditrichota bacterium
GTGATGTCCATTTTGTTTCCTTTAAGAACTTACATAATATACGGATACTTTATTAAAAAGTCAAGAGAAAACTTGACTACCTTAAACTGGGACAATCCGTTATCTTTTTCATTTTGGTATCCTATTTCGAGGGCGAAACAAGGTGCAAGTCGGTATCAGAAACTTCTTAGTCGGTCTTGAAAAGCCTGCTCAGCGATTTTGCCGGTGATGTGGTATTTACAGTAATTTCATACAAAATATAGCCACTGTAGTCCGATTGCTGTGGACATTGCGGAAGAGTACCTTGTAATAAGGGTAAGCAGACGCGAAAAATCGAACCGTAATAGCGTCCAGCAACAACGCACACCGGCTCTGATTCATGCCTATGCTTTTTGGAGCAGATCATCGGGAAAATGTTTCAGGCAGTAAGCGTCTTCGTTGGACATCGAGACTGGAACTGTTCGAATTGCGTCCTCGGATTCCGGCAGGGTTGCGAGGACTTAACCCTGCTCGGCGGAAACCCCCCTTAATCCCCCCGTGAACGGGGGGAAATAGTTCCCCCCTGCTCGCGGGGGGGTAGGGGAGGTGAGTGATTGAGTTAGCGGTATTTACAGCTTATAAAGTGCCGAGTATTTGTCTGATAAGTACTTGATATAGGACGCAGTTCCGAGTGGCTTGCCCGTCGCTCTTTGCATGAGTTCATCGCGCTTGAAACGACGACCGTGCAGATGCACATTCTCTCGCAGCCAGTGGAGGATGTCGGAGAAATCGCCGGACTCCATTTTCGCATCCATGTTTGGAATGGCTGTCTGCATGGCGAACCAGAATTGACCTGCAGCCATGTTGCCCAAGCTATAGGATGGGAAGTAGCCAAAACTGCCGCCGGACCAGTGAACATCCTGCATGACTCCCTCCTTGCCGTCGTTCGCCGGAGTAATGCCGAGGTATTCCTCCATCTTGCTGTTCCAGACCTTGGGGAGATCGGAGATCGAGATCTTCCCTGCGAACAGATCCCGCTCGATCTCGAAACGGAGAATGATGTGCAGGTCATAGGTCAGTTCATCCGCTTCAACACGCACCGGACTCTGTTCAACGTGATTGATCGCCAGCATGAAGTCATCGAGTTTCACTCCGGCAAGTTGAGTTCCAAAGGTGGATTGCAGCTTGGGAAGAAAGTGTTTCCAGAAAGGTCGTCCGCGTCCCACAAAATTTTCCCACAGACGGGATTGTGACTCGTGAATGCCATAGCTGAGCGCTTCGGCCAGCGGAGTCCCCCAGAAGTCACGATTCACTCCTTGCTCGTACATAGCGTGACCGGACTCGTGAATGATCCCAAAGATCGCCTGCTGCGGGGCATGGGGATTGTAACGCGTAGTAATGCGCACGTCACCCGTCCCGCCCGCGCAGAACGGATGCACGGAAGTGTCGAGCCGGCCGGCCTCCATGTCGAAACCGATTTGCTTCATGATGTCGAGTCCGATTTGCTTCTGCAGCTCCGGCGGATACTCAGTTTTCAGGAAATCGCGTTTGGCTTTGACGGGTGATGCAAGAATCTTCTTGAGCAGCGGAACGTTCGCCGCTTTCACATCGTCGAACAACTTCGTGAACATCGCGGTCGTGGCATCCGGCTCGAATTGGTCTATCAGCGCATCGAGCGGAGTGTCTTTGTAACCCAAATACTCCGCCATCTTCGCTACGAGTTTGACCACCTTCTCAAGATTCGGAGCGAACAACTGAAAGTCCGCCGCCTCACGCGCCTTAACCCAAACTTCATGACAGAGGGATTGCTCGCGGCTCATTTCTTCCACAAGTTCAACCGGAATCTTGGTGGCCTTTTGATAATCGTGCCGGATCTCACGGACATTCGCACGCATTTCTTCGGTCAGGGTGTTTGACGACGAGTCCAATTTGTCCAGCAATTCGCCGATCTGTTCCGAGGTCAGCATTTTGTGCATCATGCCGGACAGAAGCGAGAGCTGATCCGTGCGCCGTTCGATACCTTTATGTGGCATCATGGCCTGCATATCCCAATGCAGCAATCCAGTTACCGAGCCAAGCACCGAATACTCTTTGTACTTGGCGATAAGTTCTTCGTAGTCCTTGAATGAATCGGACATTAGAAAGTTATCCTTTGGTTTATGATTTGATGTGACGAGATGTTGAAGGCTTGGGGAGCGATTTGACTAACTTATCCTGAATCTCCGCCGCGCGTCTCGTGCTCATGACAATGGCTTTAATGAGCGTAACACGCAAGCCGCCTTCCTCAAGTTCCATAAGTCCATCAATGGTCACTCCCGCAGGTGTTGTGACACTATCTTTGAGCAGCGCTGGGTGCTTGCCGGTGGCTAATTGTAGACTCGCAGCGCCGAGCACGGTTTGCGCGGCAAGTTTCGTGGCAAGCTCGCGAGGCAGACCAACCTTGACCCCTGCCTCAGCGAGTGATTCGATTATCACATAGATGTAGGCTGGTCCGGAGGCGCTTAGACCCGTGACGGCATCCATCAACTCTTCCTCCACATGCGCCACCTCACCCACGGTCGCGAAGAGCTTATGTACAAGTTGGAGTTGTTCGTCGTTGACGTGGGTGCCTCGACAAAGCACCGTCATGCCTCTCGCAATGACAATCGGGGTATTGGGCATCGCTCGAACCACAGCGGTTTTTGGCCTTAAAAGTGACTCGATCACCGTTGTGGGCACACCAGTCGCCAATGAAATGACCAGAGCATTTCGAGGGATCCCTGCTCGGATGCCTCTGCATACCTCCAGTGACTGGCTCGGTTTGGTCGCGAGGATCACAAGATCGGCGTGTTTCACAGCACGCAGATTGTCAGTGTGCACCTCAATCCCAAGCCTTTTGCTCACCGAATCGGCAGTCTCCGTATGGCGAGTTGTCGCTACTATTGTCTTGTGATTAAACAGTTTAGAATTCAGCAGACCCATTAGAAGAGCCTCGCCGATCTTTCCACAGCCAAGCAGAGCCAAGTGCATCTGATTTTCCTTCATGTGTAACTGAACTTGAGATTCCGATTCATAAAACTTAGTAATTTACTGGAAAAGAAGGAGAAATTCAAGCTATATGACCTTGCAATCCAGAGTGCCTTCGCTAATTTGATAATATGAATCAACATTCTATTCGAGCCTCTGTTTGAATCTTGACCCCTAACTCCATTAACGACGTCCTATCTTTTTTGGAAAAGTGTCGCAAAGCCCTTTACATGGGTCAGGAGTTGTATTATATTGTAAAGATGAAGTTCCGAAGAGATAGAAGCTACACTTAATGCGACAGACTCTATATCATTTGTGGTTGGCCTGTGCCGCCCTTATGGCGCAGTTCCTGTTTGCAACGTTTGCCCTTGGAACGCCGCTGGCCGGATACTATGACCTTGGAGGCGGCAATAATGACTTCGCAAATTTCACTTCGGCTGCATCGGCGCTGACCAGCGGCGGAGTCTCTGGCCCCGTCGTGTTCAACGTTTACAGCGCTGTGTATAACGAGTCCGTAGTGTTTCCTGCTATCACCGGCGTATCAGATACTTCTGGAGCGCTCTTCAGGAAAGTGGACATAGGAGTTGCGCGCATTCAAGCTTCAGCATCGCCGGACTCAAGTGTACTCAAGCTCGCGGGCGCATGTTACCTAACCTTTGAGGGAATTGACATCACAGCAATCGGAACCTCAGTGGTCAATTGCGTGAGAATCGAGCAGACCTCTCACTATAATACGTTTCGCAATGCCACCTTAACCGGTTCGGGTCCTGCAGTCCCACTCAGCTATGCAATAAGCCTTCGCGGCTCTCAAGCGAGCAACAATCTGTTTGTCAATCTTGCAGTCAATAATGCCGCCGACGGATTCCATTTTGACGGTCTGACGGGTTCTGCACGAGGGAACATTGTAGACAGTTGTCATATCACCAATGTTCGACGCGGCGTCTTTTTGGCCAGAATGGATAGTTGCGTGGTTCGCCATAATGACATCGAGGTGAACGCGGGATCGAGCGTGGAGGTTGACGGAGTCTACATCGGCACCACGCTGCCGGGTTCAACGAACTATGTTCATGCCAACAAGATCCATTATCTTGTGACATCCGGTGTGTATGCTGTCGGAGTTCGAGTCAGGGCTGACTCAGCTTCAGCAGTGAGCAAAGTTTACAATAACTTCATTTATGACTTTCGCAATACGGGTTCCTCGCAGGTGCGCGCGATCTGTGTCACGAGCGGCACCGTTGACATCGCCTCGAACAGCATTTGTGTGAACAATGTATCCGCAACCGGCACAACCTATTCCCTGTATATCAGCAATGGCAGCGCGGCTGGAGCGATCTCGATCTCCAATAATATTCTGGTGAATTCCGAAGCTACGAATATTTCATACAATATTTTCTTTGTTTCGAGTGCTGCGATTTTCCTGTCCGATTACAATATCTATTTCGGAACAGGCACAGGCTACCGGCTTGGATTTCTTGGCTCGGACATTTCCAACCTCGCGCAATGGAAGAGCATCACCGGAAAAGACTATCACGGCTTGGAAGGTGATCCGGGTTACATCAGCACAACGGATCTGCACTTGTTATCAAACAATGGGCTGGCGCATCAGAATGGAGCGGTCATTCCATCTATCCCATTAGACATTGATGGTGACACGCGGCTTGTTCCGCCGGATCGCGGAGCAGATGAGTATGCTTTTGATGCTCCGCCGGCAGATTTTGCCGTCATTGAACTTCCCAATGTGTCAGGCTCATATCCGATTCAGTCCGCGGCGCCAATTGACATTCTGGTTCAGAATCGCGGCTCTGCGAGATACACTGATGTTCCGCTTCGACTGTTCTTTAATAACATCGTGCAAGCCGAAACACTCGTCACTCTATCTCCCTTGGATCTGTTGCAGATTACTCTGGTGTGGAACACCCCTTCAACGACCATGACGGGAACATTGAGAGCGCAGACATTTCTTGCCGGTGATGCGTATCCTGCCAATGACAGTTTGGCCGTTCAGGTTTCTCTTGTGGAGCAACCACTATCCGGTGAGTTGGTTTTAGATCCCAGTGGCGGCGATTATCAGGATTTTGTCACTCTCATCAACGACTTGCTTACGCGCGGCGTCAGTAGTCCTGTGATCGTCAACGTGTTCGGCACAGTATTCCATACTCAGGTAACCATTCCCCAGATTCCGGGCACGTCGGAGGAAAACACGATTACATTCAGACGCGCACCGGATAATCCAAGCAGTGTCACCTTATCATCGAATGCTTCACCGGCAACGCTGGTTTTCA
>JAGVEU010000101.1 GCA_020057985.1 Calditrichota bacterium
CGTATCGTCAATCACCATAACTGCCGCGCTGCCAAGCATAGATCCGGCTGCGGCCACAGATTCAAAGTCGAGTTTAAGGTCTTCGCACTCTGCGGCAGTCAGGATGTGAGACTAAGATCCTCCGGGAATAACAGCCTTCAGTTGACGCCCGCCGGGGATTCCACCGCCGCATTCATAAATCAAAGTCTTGAGCGGCACACCCATCGGCAATTCATACACGCCGGGCTTCTTCACATTACCTGACAGAGAGAACAGACATGTCCCGCCGTTTTTCGGAGTTCCCATCGCCGCAAATTTCTCCGCTCCCATTTCCAGTATTCGTGGAACAGCAGCCAGAGTCTCGACGTTATTGACAATCGTGGGCATTCCCCACAGACCGACTGCCGCAGGGAAGAACGGCGGTTTAAGACGCGGCCAGCCTTTCTTGCCTTCGAGGGATTCAATCAATCCTGTTTCTTCACCGCAAATATACGCACCCGCTCCGTTATGAGTGTGAACCTGACAAGACCAGCCGCTCTTCAAAATATTATCGCCGACGAATCCCATAGAACGGGCTTCATCAATAGCCTTCTGAACCACGTTCGTCGGGTAGAAGTACTCGCCACGAATATAGACATAGATGCGCTCAGCCTGAATAGCCCATGCACAGATCAGAGCGCCCTCAAGCATCAAATGCGGGTCGTATTCGAGAATCAGGCGGTCTTTGCAAGTACCCGGCTCAGACTCATCGGCATTGACACAGACATAGCGTGGGAACTTGTCCTTGGGCACAAAACCCCACTTCGTGCCTGCTGAAAAACCCGCTCCGCCGTGACCGCGCAGCCAAGAGTCCTTCACCATTTTGGTAACACCGTCCGGCTTCATCTTCACGGCCTTCTTAAGCATCGAATACGCGCCGGTCTTCATCGCCGTCTCAATATGCGCCTGATTCGGAACTGTGAAATTGCGGGAAATCACGCGCACGACTCCGTTGGAACTCATGCCTTCGCTCCTTCCGCAACATTGCCCAGCAGGGGTGTCGGCTGATCAGGCGGAACCGGATTGCCATTGCGAAATCCGTCAAGGATGTGGTCAACCCTTTCCACGGAAAGCTGAAAGTACTGATCCTCGTTGACCAGCATCATCGGCCCCCACGCACAGCCGCCGAGACACTCAACACAGCGCAGGTTAAACATGCCATCTTTTGTGGTTTCTCCTGGACGAATTCCAAGCTTGTCCTCGATATGCTTCTGAATCTCCTCGCCACCCATTAGGCAACACGCGATGTTCTGGCAGTACTGAATAAGAAACTTGCCGACGGGCTGGGCGCGCATCATCGAGTAGAACGTGAGCACTTCGCGCACCTTGACCAGCGACACTCCGCACATTTTGGCCAGCCACGTTTCCACATCGGGAGTGATTGCGCCAAACAGCTTCTGCGCCTCCGCCATCAGCGGAACAAGCGCCGATTCGCGATGTTCATTCGGGTAGCGAAAGATGATCTCTTCCGCTTTGCGATCCAGTTCTGGAGGGATGTTCATAGATGATATTTACGTTGCCGATTCGGAATGCAGCCAACTCCGTCTGGCGTCACAAGCCTTAACGATCCAGTTCTCCGCCGATCATGTTCACGGAGCCGAAAGTCGGTATAATGTCCGCCAACATGCCGCCGTTGATGAGTTCCGGCAGTGCGGCCACAGCATGAAAGCACGGCGGTCGGCAGCGAACTTTCCACGGCTTATCATTGCATCCGTCTGTGGAGTTTTCGTCGGGATGGCTGACCACATAAAATCCGAGTTCACCGTTTGCCGCTTCCACTGACACATAGACCTCGCCTTTGGGGACGCGAATGCCATGTCCGTGCATGATGAGCTTGAAATGGTTCATCAAGCCCTCGATGTTGCCGTAGGTGTCTTTTTTGTCAGGCAATGTCACACGCTTGTTGGCAACCGAAATCGGTCCGTCGGGAATCCGTTTCACACACTGTTCAAGAATGCGGCAGGATTGCTCCATCTCTTCCATGCGCACAAGATACCGGTCGAAGTTATCGCCTTTCTTGCCGATGGGAACGGTCCAATCGAGGTCATGATAAATAAGATAAGGATGATCCTTGCGCACATCATAGGGTATTCCCGATCCTCGCAAAAACGGGCCGGTGATTCCCCAATTCAGAGCGCGTTCGCCGCTGATGACACCGACTCCATCCATACGCTCCACGAAGATGCGATTGCTCGTGAGTAGAATATGGCACTCGCGAAGGATTTCCCGCACTTCACCGATCATCCACGTGCATTTCTCAAGCCAACCCTCGGCCAGATCAAAGGGCATTCCACCTACTCGCGTGCTGTTCGTAGTCACGCGGGCACCACAGTAGTCCTCGATGAGTTCGTAGCAGTACTCGCGACCCTTAATCATATAGAGAAAGACCGTGAATGCGCCCAACTCCATCGCAGATGCTCCGACGCAGGTAAGATGGTCGGCAATACGCGAAATCTCACAGAGAAGCGTGCGAATGTACTGTCCACGCGGTGGGACCTCGACTTCGAGCAATTTCTCCACGGCCATACAGTAGCCGACATTGTTGATGCAGGCAGATACATAGTTCAGTCGGTCAGTATAGATCAGCGCCTGATTCCACGTGCTGTCTTCGCAGCTTTTTTCGAAGGCGCGATGCAGATAGCCGATTTCCACTTCGCTCTCCAACACGTGTTCGCCGGAGAGTTTGGTGATTATGCGCAGAATGCCGTGCATGGCCGGATGCGACGGCCCGACATTGAGTATCATCTCATGCTCGCGGAACTCAGTCGTCGCCGGCGGAACCGCAGTCTGAATATCAAGCTGTTCTATTAGAGAGTCTTTAGCCATCAAATAACTTAAGGTTCCATATTAATTTACTGGTCGGCAAGTCAACTACTTGCACTCCACCACATTTCCTCGCGGAGCCGACATGAATCCCGTCGGAGCTTCATCAATCAGGACATTGTCCACGTACATGTAGCCGGAGGATCCCTGTGAAGCTATTCTCACATAGCCTATGCTGCTCTGCGTGTAGTAAAAATAGGCGTTGTCCCTGACATGATCTCCGTCAATGTAGAGATCGTAATAGTCATTCGAGCAATCGAACTCGGCGCGCACATGTATCCACTGATTGTTCGCGTACGCTCCAACGGACGAGGAGTTGCAGTAGATCGTGCCGCCATAGAACTCAAGAAAGATCGCGGAGTTCATGCCTGTTCCCATAATGTCAATGCGAATGTACGCTTCACTGGTCGTTTGCGGTGGGCGAACATCTACTTCGAAACTTCCTGAGTAAACCTGCCCGAAGACGTTTGATTGGGTCAGTATATAAGAGGAGTTGCTGGAGTTGGAGTCTGAAATCATGCACGACTTTGCAGAGCCACCGGCACCGGGACTGACAATGGTGATACCGGTAAATGATCCGCCATCCGAAACTTGCCATAGGCTGTTGCTGGTAAATGTCCCCAGCGGATAACCCTCAAAAGTCTCGGTAAACAACGCCGTTCTTTGAGCGTAAATAGTAATGCGCGACGATGTAACAAAGCCCACTTGCGCGTAAACTTCAGTCACTCCGGTTTGTCCGGCCTGAAAGAATCCGGGCGAAATAAAGACGCCGACAGATGGCGATGTCGAAATCCACTGCGCTCGATTGGTCAGATTCTGGACGGGATGATCTGTCACAGTTGCCATGGCAATAAATCGCAGCGTATCTCCACCATTCAATGTATCGGTCACGCTGCCGGGAGTAAGCTGCAGCGCCGTGACGTCCCAAACGTCTGCGTGCTCACTCGCCGAAGTAATACCTGCTAATGTTGCGTTAACTGTATAGGCGCCCGCAGCTGTTGCGAAGAATACACCATTGCCAACGTGCAACAAGTGGGCAGGGTCAGACGCCACCCAGGTCACACGATCGCTGACATCAACGGTTCCGGACATCACCATCGTGGCATTGCAATGGAACACGAGTGTGTCAAGCGGCAAATAGGGAGCGGGTGTCCATAGATTGGTTGTCATTGATGTGACACTATCCACAGTCAACGCCACCGGATAGCTATTGACATCGGTTAGCGATGCTGTTACAACCGTCTGTCCGACTTTGTCCGCATGTACAGCGCCATCGGACGTCATGTGAGCAACTGATGGATCTGTGAATGACCAGCTTACGGGGAGCCACGACGAGACGACCTGGCTTTGTCCATTGCTCAGTCTCGCCGTCAGCGTAGTGCCGGACTCTTCACCCTTAAGAAGTACGGAGTTCTCCAAAGTAATGGTGAGATGTTCAATACTATTGACGTTGAAATTAGCCCGAACAAACCATCCCTCCGGACTGATGGCCAGAACCTCTCCCACTCCTGTTCGCTTGGGACGAAGTACTCCCCAAGCATTGATGTCCGCCCAAGTAGGATCTGAAACCGCCCAGCTCATGAGGCTTGTCCAGTCCTGATCTGCAAAATCCTGATACTGTGCAATGCACCGCAGTTGGCAATCCAGATTTGGCGCAAGCAGATAGCCTTCAACCAACTCGAGGACAAGCCCTTGAAGTTGGTCATTGGGCACATTAACGGTGATGTTGTCTCCCTCTTCCGAGCAACCGGTGAACACATACGAAGTCATAAGAAGAGAAAGAGCGACGAAAGCTACCAGTATTGTACGCATAATTTCTCCCAGACTTTAGAAGTTAGAGTAACAATTCTGCATTGAGCACGTGGCTCGTGGATGATAAATTAGTTCTTCGGTCCGATCAGTGGTTGCCGTTTCTGTTTCGGGTAGTCCTTGCGGAGCGGATAGCCCTCGAAGCCTTCATAGAGGAAACCTACTTGCTCTATGACATGCTGACATCTAAACTAAGCTCTCGCGAGACCGAATAGCTGAGATATTTTCTGCCTAATGCGGATGATGCTTGAAGGGGGTAGTGTGCTAAGTTCTTTCATCACTTTTGCAACCATCCTCTCGCGAGAGTCCCGATTATACGTAATAGCTAGGTCTAGTTCATGTGCTGCGAATTCAGCAAGCTTTTTGGGCGATGGAAAGAACCTTTGACTAATAAGCACACGACGAATAAACCGGAGATCGTTTGCAGTACTAATTTCTCTACTGAGGGACCGATCTGAGTCAGGAGGACGATCCTGCGATGGTAAGACAATGGATGCACTTGTAGTTCCCGAGATTGTCTCAGTAATCGCTTCCGGATTCCGTCTTCGTTTTAAGTATGCATAGTCTCGAAGAGCCTTCATTACATCAGAAAAGGGAAGACCATTAGAAGCCGCTAATTCGGACAGTTCTCTAAGTTCTGTCCCTGAGTAGTCAGATATGATCGCAGATAGCCGGCTGATTAGACTGTACAGCCGCGCAGTGTCCCGCGACGTGTCATTTGTCATTGTTCAATTCCTCCACGAGTTCCACTGCTATCCGTTCAATTTCACGCCCTGCGGATTCCTTCGTTTTGCGAAAGATGAACACTGGTTCGTGCTCTTTTGCCGACTCCGCAACATATCCTTGATCTGTCATCTTAGAGTTATACTCTTTCTTAAAAGTAAGCCGCCATTGAGCAGGTCTGCTTGATTCATTGTGGGTTCTCTTGACCGCCGAGCAGGGTTAAGGTCCTCCGCAA
>JAGVEU010000004.1 GCA_020057985.1 Calditrichota bacterium
CAGCCGAATCAGGGTTCGCTCAAGAAGGCGGGTGAAAGCAGTCCCTATTATCTCGGCTCACAAAACGAATTGCTGATGCGGGTGAATATCTGGGGTCGTGTCAAGTTACCGGGGCAGTATTATGTTCCCGCAACAACGGATTTGATTACGTTGATCTCTGTGGCCGGTGGACCGGAAGCCCGGGCGCGGATTTCCGACGTGCGAGTGGTTCGTGCGGGAACAGCAGGAGCCAGTGAAGTGATCGCTGTGAATATCAAGAAGTACCTGAAGACCGGCGACAAGCGACTGATTCCGCAGCTTCAACCGGAAGATACGATTGTGATCTCCGGCTCAGTTTGGCAGCTTCTGACAGACGTTGCCATTGTTGTCGGACAACTATCCCTTGCGGCAACCTTCTATTATAATGTCACGGTGCGAAAATAGCATAGAAGAGCTTTCGGCAGAAGCGGCTGAAGAGGCCGCTTTTTTTATTGCCTTTGTGAGCCGAAAACGCAATCGCATCCTTTGAACGCCATGCCTCTAATCCTCCTCGGGCTCAGAAATTCACATGACAAAGTGCCTATCTCTTTGTTATAAATAGTTGTACTCACTGAATATAGGCTTTTTTTCTGTGTTTTCACAAAGTGCTTGAAATCGGCTAAGTTTGTGCGTATATTACTTTATAACCCTGAGGTTCAGATTCCGCAGGGATTGATATGTTCTTTGTTGTGAAAAAGTAAACAGGAGGTATGCTATGATCGGTGCACTGATTCTGTGTATTTTGCTGGCTGTGATGCCTTATGGTATTGCCGTCGGCCAAACGAATGACGTGGCAGTTGAATCTGCCGCACTCACTTTGCCCGGGGACAGAGACGGCGGCTCCCTCGACCAAGGGGGCGAAACTTGCACGAGCGCCGCAGTAATTCCCTCGCTTCCGTATTGCGATACCGGCTCCACGGCCGGAAGAGTCAATGACTACACCCCGCCCTGCGTCACTGGCAGTGTGGCCCCCGATGTTGTCTATCGCTACACACCTACTACAACGCAAATCATTTCCGCTTCAACATGTGGCTCCAGTTTCAATACCGTCTTGCATATTTGGCGCGGCTGCCCGCCAAGTGGCACGCTCATTTGCTGCAATGATGACGCCGCCGCGTGTGCGCCGCAAAGTTGCTGCACGGGTCTCACCTTGGCACCGGGACAGACGTATTTCTTCATTGTGGATGGAGCGGGAAATGCTTCCGGCAATTACAGTTTTCAAGTCGTAGCCGGTCAGACATGTCCTGCGCCATGCGACACCTGTCGCTATCCTAATCGCGACTGGGAGCCCGGAAACAACACCTGTGTCAACAATGACATCTTCGTCAATTGCAATTACACACTTTGCGGTGAGATCAATCCGGCCACGGACCTTGACTGGTACACGTTCAGAATCTCCGGCTCACAGTGCCTCATTTTCAGAATTGACGTGTATGGCAATGACACGCCCGGTTATTTCCCTTTTGGCCGTGGTCTCGATCCCAAGGTATTCCTCTATGCGGTTGATTGCGCTACCATGCTTGCCAACGATGATAACAGCGGGGTGGGCAACGACGCGCAACTTGTCTCTAACTGCCTGCAACCGGGAGTGTATCGCGTGCTCGTCCAGGGCGTGGGGGGCACACTGGGACCCTATGTTCTCAGTTTATCATGTCAGCAGTGCACGTGTCCGGTGGATAGTTGCGACTATCGAGATCACGATTTTGAACCGAGCAACAACAACTGTCTGAATACGCTTGCTCCGTTATCTTGTCCTGATACGATCTGTGCGGAGATCTCTCCGCAAGACGACGTGGATTTCTACGCGTTCCAGATCGCCGCGCCGTCCTGTCAGATGGTAACGATAGACGTCTTTGGGAACGATACTCCTGGCTGGTATCCGTTCGGGCTTGGACTGAATCCGATTGTCTATCTGATCGGCAGTGACTGTGCCACGATTCTGGCCTTCGATGATAACGGCGGAACAGGCAACGATAGCCGCCTTGTGTCCGCATGTCTGCCGCCCGGCACCTACCATATTCGGGTGGAAGGAGCGGGAGCGGCGGCGCCGAGTACCGGGCCGTACATTCTCGCGCTTGCCTGTCAACCCTGTCAGTGTCCGTGCGATGTGGTGTGCCCCGCGAACGGCATCCCGGAAGGCGAGCCTTGTCCGAACTTTCCAGACAACTATAACGGTGGCTGCAACTCCACACCGCCCATCTTCGGCAATATCTTCTGCGGGCAGACGATCTGCGGGACATCCTACGCGACCAGTGCCTACCGCGATACGGACTGGTGGCAGTTGCAATTGATTGAACGGGATACCATCTGGTGGTGCGTGACGGCCGAATTTCCGGTGGAGATCGCCATTATGCAGCCCGGAATCCTGGGTTGTGCCGACCGTGATACGATTGCCTACGGCACTGCTTTGACATGCAGCACCGTCTGCATCGGCGCCTGTCTCAATCCCGGATATTATGCCCTGTATGTCGCCCCGCTCGCGGGTAACATCGTGCCGTGCAGTGATTATGTGGCGCGGTTGAATTGTACGATCTGCACGACTCCGGATATCTGCCCGTATCGCGATGGAGATCTGGAACCGAATGGCATCTGCACCGCGAACAACCCGACAATTTCCTGCCCGGACACCGTGTGCGGCGAGATTAATCCCGCCAACGATGGCGACTACTATCAGATCAGGATTCCGTCCGGGACGTGCCAGATTGTCACGATTGATGTCTTTGGCAATGACACGCCCGGCTGGTGGCCGTTCGGACAAGGACTCAATCCGCACGTTTGTATGTACGACGCAGCGTGCACCATGGTGGTCGGATGCGACTACGACGGCGGCGTGGGCAATGACGCGCATTTTGTGTCTCCGTGTCTGCCGGCGGGTCTCTATTCGATCCGGGTCGGAGACGACATCAACGGAACCTCCGGGCCCTACATTCTGGCGCTGGCCTGTGAGCCTTGCCCATGTTCACCGGATACCTGCCCGTATCCGGATCGAGATTTCGAATTGATAAATAATACGTGCGAGACCTTCAATCCGCAGCTTCAGTGTGGCGATACCCTGTGCGGAGAAATCAGTTTCATGGGAGACGTGGACTGGTATCTCTTCAACATGAACGTCGCACCGTGCGGAATCGTCACCATTGATATCTTTGGCAATGATACTCCCGGTTGGTTCCCGTTTGGTGGCGGACTCAATCCGATTGTGTGGTTAGTCAGTCTGGACTGTTCCACTGTTATTGCGATGGATGACAACGGTGGAACTGGAACGGATAGTCGTTTAGTGTCGCCCTGTATTCCACCGGGATTGTATCACATTCGAGTGGAAGGAACGGGAACGGTCGCTCCCACAGTCGGCCCTTACATTCTGGCCACTGCCTGCACGCCATGCGAGTGTCCGCAGGATACCTGTCCGTATCCGGATCTTGATTTTGAGCCGAACAACGAGTGTACGTCCGCTCAGGTTGTCCTCGACTGCAACAGCATAAGCTGTGGCGAGATTCGACCGCAGGGCGACGACGACTGGTACATTGTCCAGCTTCCCGACAACAACCAGTGTTACCAGATTCTGCTCAACGTCTATGGCAACGGCACGCCCGGTTGGTATCCCTTCGGAAGAGGACTGAATCCGAGCGTTTGGTTGTTTGAAAACGACTGCATTACTGAGCTGGGTGGCGATGACGACGGCGGTATTGGCGGAGACAGTTGGTTCCTCTCCGCGTGCTTGCAGTCGGGAACCTATCGTATTCTGGTGCAGACCGGTGGCGACGGTTTGAGTAGCGGACCGTATATTCTGGCCGTCGCATGCACTATTTGTCCATGCCCGTGTCAGGTACCGTGCCCGGCGTGGGGTATCCCGGAGGGTGAACCTTGTCCGAACATCCCGGATCATTTCAACGGTGGCTGCAATTCGGTTCCGCCATCCTTCAGCCAGATCAACTGCAATACCACGATCTGTGGAACAGCTTCTTCAGGCGAAATCACCGGGCCGGACACCGACTGGTATCTGCTGACCACTCGTGAACCGGATACCATCTGGTGGTGTGTCACGGCGGAGTTTCCGGTTGAGATCGCCATCTTTGCCGCGGGCCCTGCCGCTGATCCGTGCCGGTGGCTGGATACTCTCGATTGTGGACGCGCGGAAACATGCAGCACGGTTTGTGTCGGCGCCTGTGTGCAGCCGGGAACCTACCTGCTGTATGTGACTCCGCTCGTTCCCGGTGTCATGCCCTGCAAGAACTATGTGGCCACACTGAACTGCACCATCTGCTCGCCGCCGGTTGTTGAAGCGCCGGACAGTGTGGTGATCTATCCGTTCCCAATGCCGGACATCAACTTGTACTGGCCGCCGGTTCCTGGTGCCACAAACTATTATATCTACCGTGACACAATTCCGAGTGTATCAATAGTACCGGCGAACTTCCAAGCCGCCACTCCTGACACGTTCTATATTGACAGCGGCATTTCCGCAACTCCCGCGTACAAGTATTTCTACACGGTCACGACGCATCGCAGACAAGGGTGCACGCCGTAGAAATCCTCTGAAATCGAAGCAAAGCGAAGCGCCGCCGCGGAGGACATTTCTGTCCGCCCGGCGGCGCTCTTCATAGGGAGGAGTTGAACATCAGATTACTCAACTCGGACATGAGCAGGAAGCGAACACAATCTAATGAAGTAGAGCGGCTTTGTAAAGAGAAAGTTTCAATAGTTAAGTTAATAATTAATAAGTAGTAACGAACTAAGCTACTATATTCTTACAACTTACATTATGTTCAATCCGTGGCGGAAGTTATGAGAAATGGAGGAGGTAGAGGAGAGGAATACCTCTTAGGAAAACCTGAAACTTGAAACTTGAAACCTGAGAGGCAAGATCGCTGAAACTGCAAAGAATCAAGATAACCAAAAAATCTCTTGACAATTGTTTTGCATTGCTTATATTATAGGCACTTTCTACCGCAATCGCCCGTCAATCCAAAGGGAGTGTATTGTGAGGGAAATTCAGTCTGTGTCTGACCACACAGGATCTCATAACCGGACTAACGCGGCGGCTCATGTCCTATTATGCCCCGCCGATACGCGGCGGCATATATCTTC
>JAGVEU010000503.1 GCA_020057985.1 Calditrichota bacterium
ATGATGGTCAGCATGAATGTATTGCGGCGAATTAATGTCCGCATCCCAGTGCGAAACGCGCGTCCACTGCAAACCGGAGTTGGTGGAGCGATGCAGGTCAAGTCCCGCCGAAAAAATCACATTGGACTCCCCCGGCTTCACCCCGATGGACATATCATACCAGCCTTGCGATGAATAATGATTCACGCCGTTCTGTGACATGCGTGTCCAGTTCTCGCCGCCGTCTATCGAGCGATAGATGCCGATCGTTGCGGTACCGTTGTAGCTGAAGGTTCCACAGATTCCGGCAAAGACAATCTGCGGATTCTGGGGATAGATCGAAACCACAATCCGGCCAATCTGATTCACCGGCGGCAGTCCCGCTTCCACTCGCGCCCAAGTCAGACCGTTATCCGTTGATTTGTAGATCCCGTTGTTGCCGCTTCCCCACGGACTGCCTGCCGACGCAAACAGCACATCGAGGTTCTGCGGATCACGCACCAGATCCTTGAACTCTCCCGTGAGCACATTGACAAATGTCCCTCCGCCATCCGTCGAACGCTTGAGATTATCATTGTTCGAGGCCAGCACAATTTGCGTGTTGCGCGGATCAATGCTGAGCTTCAGAATGGATTTGCCCTGATTGTAGGGATAGGCAAGTCCGGTCGTATTCCATGATACACCGCCGTCCGTAGTCTTCAGCAGACCGATTCCCAACACCGCATCGCCGTTGTAATAGCCTTCGCCAGTACCAAGATACATGACATTGGCATTGACGGGATCAAGCTCAAAACAACCCACGGAAATATTCGGCAGGAAATCCGAAATCGGAAACCAGTTCTCACCGCCGTCCGTGGACTTGAACATTCCGCCGCTCACGGAACCCGCAAACATGATCTGCGTATTGTCGGGATGAAAGCGAATTACGCGGCAGCGTCCGCCATGATTATATGGCCCAAGATTCTGCCACGGCTCGTCAAGGGTGATATGCGGCATCCGCGGAAGCTGCTGATAAGCCTCCCAGTAAGCGCCGACGGGAATATCGCCGTTGGGCCAACCCCGCTGCTTCATATCCCACAGATAGCGCATGTAAGGTTTCCAGCCGTAATGTCTTGGCCATTCGGGTTGCGTGTCATAATAGCTCTTGAACGGAGTCAGTTGCTCAAAGACATTAGCCGTGCCGAGCGGATGCGTATTGTCCGCTGCCATGAGTGCCATCGGAATCAAAGCCGACAGCATCCAAAGTTTCTTCATCAAGTGTAGCATCGTCGTGTTGTGTATGTTAATTGCGTCCATTCATTCTTTGTAGTTTGAAGTTTGTGGTTTGATGTTTTATCTTATCAGCACCATCTTCCTCGTCTCCGTCCGTTCCCCCGCCACAAGCCGATAAAGATAAACTCCCGAAGCCAATCCCGTTCCATCAAAGGTCACACGATGCCGCCCCGCCGTCTGCATTCCGTTGAAGAACTCTGCCACCTCCCGCCCCAATAGATCATACACCTTTAGCGACACCAGCCCGTTCCTGCTCAACTCGAACTCGATCTCGGTTGTGGGGTTGAAGGGGTTGGGGTAGTTGGAAAGAGTGAAGGTTGTGGGATGAGGGATGAAAGGATCATCCGCGGCCAATATCGGGTCAGGGAGAGTCTTCAGAAGCCAGACATCACGGTCACTCGAACTGCCTGAAGAAGAAAATCCAGCAAGCACATATCCTCCATCCACAGCCTGATATACGGACATGAAGCCATCATCGCTGGGTCCGTCATATATTATGCTCCACAGGCTGTCCCCTATAGCACTGACTTTCAGGAAGACAGCGGCAAAGAGATTCTCCCAGCCTCCTATCGTCGTCGTACCCGCCAAGGCAAAACCTCCGTCCGCGGTCTCGTAGACATCCCAACATGCATCGAATCCGCCCATATGGTACGTTCGCATCCAAAGCAACTCACCAGAGGAATCCGTTCGTACTATTGCAAACTCCCGAGCCAAGCCCATGAATCCGGCGAGCACAAATCCGCCGTCCATGGTTTGCTTTCCGCTCATGCAACGGTCGAGACCATTCCCATAAGTACGACTCCACAGGCTGTCGCCGAAAGCGTTCAATCGGATAAGTCGGAAATTCGATCCCACCATAATGAAACCACCATTCGTGGTCATCTGTGCTTCGTAGCAGCCCCAAGGATCGGGATCTCCATTGGCACGACTCCAAATGCTGTCTCCTTGAGCATTGGTTCGGATGAACCAGAAACCAGACACTTGGGAACTCCCCGCCACAATGAACCCGCCGTCAGGTAGCTCATGAGCAGACCATGCTCCGTCACCGTTCTCGCCGTTTTCTCCAAACTTACGACTCCACAGCGTGTCGCCATCGGCATTGGCCCTTGCTACCCACATATCACGGGGACCTGTGTTGTAAGGTTCAGTGTAGCCGCACATGACATAGCCGCCGTCAGCACATTGGTCCACGGAGTAGCAGTATTGGTTTCCTGTACCACCATACCTCCGGCTCCACAGGCTATCGCCGTTCCAGTCAGTGCGGATCAACCACGCATCTACGCCGCCAGCGTACGTTACCCCTGCCAGTGCGTAGCCACTGTCGGCAGTCGGGCACAAAGAGTAAGCAAAATCATCAGATGCAGTTCCGAAGAAGCGACTCCAGAGGATTTCAGGCTGTGCCAAGGCAACTACCGGCACCACCACCAAGAGTAGAGCGAAAAGCGCGCGTTTCATTTCAACCTCCAATTTTGAAAGACAAAGGATGACCTGTATCCATTTATTCTTCGCATAAGCTGTTGCTTTCTCAATTGTCGTCCTGAACGAAGTGAAGAGCCTGTCCTGACGAAGGAAGGAATCACTGAGAGTACGATAGCATGAGTCAGCAAATTCATTTGGACCAACTTTTAGTGATCCTTCACTGCGGAAGACCTTGTTCAGGATGACAGAGCACTCATTTCAGATTTCAGGTTTCAAGTTTCAGATTTTCCTTTTCATCCCAGCACCATTTGTCCCCACGTCAGCAGCACCACCGGCACAATCACCGCCGCCGCCAGATCCATGACAATTCCATAGCGGATCATTTTCGTAATCGGCACCAGACCCGAGCCATAGACAATTGCATTGGGCGGTGTGGAAACCGGAAGCATGAACCCCATCGAAGCTCCCAGGCATGCACCTAAGGCGGGCAGCAACGGATTAACCCCGCTCGCTTGTGCCAACCCGATTGCGATGGGAATGACCACATTGGCTGTGGCGGTGTTGGAACTGATCTCCGACGTGATAATTGCAAATGCCGTGAACAGAAAGGTCATTGCCACCACGGAATGCGCGCCTGTTGCCGATTCGATGGCACGACCCGCCGCTTCGGCCAGTCCCGTGGAGAACATCAGACTGCCCAATGCCAGACCGCCCCCAAAGAGCAAGATCGTTCCCCAATCAATCTGCACGGCTTGTCTCCAATTCAGAGTGAACTCGTGCTTCCGCAGGTTGACTGGAAACAGAAAAAGCAAGGTTGCGCCAATCAACGCCGCCGCCGATTCAGGGAGATGCTCATTCAAGAACTTGGCCGCAGGATTCTCATTGCCAAGGATGATGCTCAACAATCCCGGCACAATCCACAAGGCAGCCGTACAGACAAAAGCAAGCGCCGTGTTTTTCTCTCCCCGCGACAACGGCCCCAGACTCTGCTTCTCGGTGCGAATCCACTCTGAAAAATTTTCCATCGCGCGAAGTTGCTTTGCTGCTTTCCTGCCGACCTGAAAGAGGAGGAGCAGAAACAGCGAGATCATCACGGGAAAGGCCAGCGCCATCCACTGAAAGAACGACACCTTGACTCCCGTCGCTTTCTCAATCATGCCCAGACCGATCAGATTCGGCGGTGTTCCGACCGGTGTTCCCATCCCGCCGACCGATGACGCGAAGGCACAAAGCAGAAGTATTGCTGCTCCGTAAGCCCGAGCATTGGTTGTCTTTGCTTCAAGGTCGCCAGTTCTGCTCAGAGCGGTAAGCAGCGAGAGCCCGATGGGATACATCATGGCCGTCGTGGCGGTATTCGAGAGCCACATGGATAGAAACGCAGTCACTCCGGCAAAAGCCAGCAGAATCCTAAATGGTCTCGGCCCCACCCACTTCAGCGCGAGAATCGAAACTGCAATCCGCCGATCCAAGCCGTGCGCAAACATGGCTTGTGCCAAAATGAACGAGCCGATAAACAAAAACACTACCGGATCAGCAAACGGCGCAAATACCGTCTTCGCGGGCGCAATCCCAATCAGCACACAGAGCGCCGGCCCCAGAAGCGCCGCCGCAGGAATCGGGATCGCTTCCGTAATCCACAGAGTCGCCGTGAACACGACAATCGCAGCCAGCCAATGCGCTTCCCGCGACAGTCCGTCAAACGGCAGCAGCGCAAA
>JAGVEU010000366.1 GCA_020057985.1 Calditrichota bacterium
GTAACCACGTTGTCTCATCCATTCTTCGCACTGCTGCCCTCTTTGCTCCTTGGATTCAATAGGACACATGTGCATTACGCCGACGATTTCTGTCAATCTCTCGTATTCTTTTTGAAGCGAATCCTTCCAGTGAGTGATTACCCTACTTTGCTCGGCACATGGCAGAGCGGCAATAATTGTTTGAAAATCTCTGAGCCCAACTGGATTGAACTTCGTGTATTCTTTTCTGCGTCTATTCGACTCCTCGCTGTCACGATCCCTTATCTCGATACTCGTTTCAGCATTCTTATAGGTGTATTCACTTGCACCCAACATTACTAAGACAAATGCCACGTTATGAGGATGCTTTTTGGAGAATGACTCGTGCATTGCAATGAGCTGAGCAGCACGCACATCAGAATCGGTTTTGAATTCAATCACTATCCAATACTTAGAGGCATCTTCGTGGGTTAACTCGACTACGAGATCTGCTTTTCCGTCGGGATGCTCCCTTTGGCAGCTAATTGACTTGATCTGTTTCGGCAACTCCAAACCTGAGAGGCGTTCGAGGAGTGAGACTCGCTCTTGAATTGGAAGCATGTCTGTGTCTATGCCCACGTCAGTAGTGTCAAGTAACCATGCGAGCATTCCAGAATGTATTTTTTCGAGCTGATACCCGATAATGTCTATAAAATTCTCCGACATTTGTTCCTCCTGTGTGGTCTGTTGCGGTGATTCGTACGATTGCTTATGGACTTAAAGAGCGCACATCCGTGCGGCGCTACCTTATGATGTTAAATCCCAAGTCTCCCATAAATCTATTCTGGCAGAGCACTCCCCGCGCCTCCCCATAACATGCCTCCACCAAATCCCCCATCCCCACCGCATCCCCCCGCACAGCCGCTTCAATGGCCGCATTGCGGACAACGACGGCGATTTGTCCGCCTGTAAGTTCGTAAGTTTTTGCCAGAAAGTCAAGATCAACATCATCTGACAGTGGAATCGTTGGGAGCAGGTGCTTGCGCCACAGAGCCTTGCGTAACTCAAAATCCGGTTTGGGAAATTCAAGTTTCAGATGAAAGCGGCGACTGAAGGCTTCGTCGAGCTGCGTGGCGAGGTTGGTGGTGGCAATCAGAATGCCGCGCATTTTTTCAAAGCCTTCGAGAAAGAGGTTCTGCATCTGATTGTACATGCGGTCGGTGGCATGTTCCACGCTGCCTCGTCGGGACAGGAATTGATCACACTCGTTGAGCAGCAGCACGGGCGGGTTGGGACACGTGCGAATGATCTCCGCGTGCAGATTGAGCAACTCGCGCACGCTCTTTTCACTCTCGCCAATCCATTTAGAGAGCAATTTGCTGATGTCCGTAACGAGCAAACTTTTACCGAGCCGATTGGCAATGGCTCCTGCAGCAAAGGTCTTGCCTGTTCCCGATGCGCCGCTGAGCAGAATCAAGAGCGGAGCTTCGTCGAGATCGTTGGGATTGCGCTTAGTCAGTTCGCGTTCCAGTCCCCACTCGCGCAGCTTGGCGTCTACATTTGATTCATAGCGGCCAATTGCAGTTTCGAGCGTTCGCATCAATGGCGCAGGCAGAACCAACTCCGCGAGCGCCTGCTGCGGAGACTCCAGTTTGAAGATGGATTGCTCTTCGAGGATTTGCCGCAAGCGATCCGCATCCGGCAGCTTCTCAGTGCAACACAAGCGATTCAAGGTTGAGCGTGACAGACTGACATCCACGCGCCTGCCAAGAATAGACTCCGGGCCGGTTTTCACTTCAATCAAACCCAGAGCACAGAGCCTTGCGTTTTGAGTCAGATAACGGCGATTTTCATGGCGTTCAAAAGGAGTCGTGCTGATCAGCTTGATTACATCTTCGGCAGGTGTGCTCTCGTTACGCAATTCTTGCATGAGGAGATAGACCAGAATATTGCTCTCGCAGTCGTCAAGTTCGGCCTCAGAAGCAAGCTCAAATAATGGAAACGGAATAGACGTCTTTTCCATCCGCCCGTCAATTCTCTGTCGTGCTTGGTCTGAGTAGCGAAGGAGACTCTCCCGATCCGGCAGACCGGCTAATTCATAGTCTTCGAGGCAACGACTCTTGCGCAGTGCGTCCATACATTCAAACCACTCGTCGAGGAACTCCTGATTGGAATCGTAAGGAGGCAGTTCATCGTCGCAGACCGGACTTCTTGTCGTAAAGACTTCTTCTACAAAGGCTGGATGCAGTTCAATCTCGGCCTGCATGAGTTGAGCAAGGTGGACGTTGCACATACCCGGTCGCAATTTGCCGAAGAATCTCCACCCCTTGCCCTCCAGCGAGATAATCCCTTTTTCGGTGAGCGTCTTCAGCACTTGCAGCTTGTCGAATTGTTCAAGGCGATTCGTGGACATCCGTCCTACTACCTCCAGCGCCTTGCACGGCTGTTTACCCTCGACAAACTGCTCAAACACAAGCGCAATCAGGACGAGTTCATCATCGCTCAGTTTGTGCGGTTCGAGCAGAGTCTTGCAACAACTAAAGTTTTCAGGTGAATGAACTGCGATCTTGTCTAAATTCGCAGCAGGAGTAACAGCCTCCTGTGTGTGGCTACGGACAATTTCGAGGAGGAGGTGAGGCAAGGCTTGTAGCTCTGGATTCATGGCTAACTCCGGGTTTATTCCCATAAGATAACCGCCAGAGCGACAAATGATGACAAGCTAAACGAAGATTCCGGGCAGGTCATGGGACCTGCCTCGGCGAGCAAAGGGCGAGAGGATTACTTGTAGGCTTTCAGGGTTTCCTTCAGTTTTGTGCGCATCTTCACCCGAAGACTTTGCGGTTCAAGGACTTCGGCAAACGGTCCCCAGCGCAGAATCCACGCGATGAGTTCCTCCGTAATTCCAACTTTCATGGTGAGGTCAAGGTCGCCGTTACTTTGTGCTTTGAGGGTTTGACTCGAATGCCAGATACGGCCCTCGATGGAGCCGGCAACGGTGTCGTCAAAACGAATGAGTACCTTCTCAGGCTTTGCTGACCAAATGCCAAACTTGTCTCGCATGAAGTCGCTGAGTTTGAATTTCGGATCACGCTTGAAAACTTCGTCTGTCGCGTTGATTCGCTCGATGCGTCGAAGGGAAAGGTAGATGAAGTTCTCGTAAATTGGCTGGAAGACAATAGCATAAATCACTCCACCGTGTAACAGGAGACTGTAAGGGTGAATTTGATACCTCTTGCTGTGATACTTCACCCAACATATTTTGCAAGAGATAATTGCCCCAAAGAGAATCATGAGAATCTGACTGATGGGTTTCAAATCCACGCGGCCCGGTTCGTGAATCTTGAACGTGTCCTTGGCCGAACCAAAGGCGGACACAACGGCAATACTCTCTCGCGGAACAAACTGCTCCATATTCTCGAACACTCTGCGGATACTCTCACCGATCTCCGTTCCCTCGAAATACTCACTGAACTGATTGAGCAACATCGCTGCAAGGATCTCCTCCGGTTTCAGCATAAGCGCGGGAAACTTGAACTTGTGCTGCAAGGAATAGGACTTTTCGCCATGCGCGCCAATCTCACATGTGAGCGGGAACCCGGAGCCTTCTATGTCATTGAGTGTCCGCTGAATAGTGCGCTTGCTTTCGTTCTGCTCAAAATGATCATACAGTTCGTTGACGGTAACTCGATTAAAAGTAAGCAGCCGCTGAATAATGCGCAGGGAACGCTGGAGATGGGTCATTTCAGACACATTAATCTCCGCTGCTTCGGAATTTCAGGGAACTGATTGCTGGACTTTTTGCCTTGATCTCAAACCACGTGACGGACACTGGTGCAGAGCCATCCTTGCGCCGAATTCCTGAAGTCAAGCAGTAAAGTCCTTCCGGCAGTTCCTGTGGCCACGATACCTCGCGGAACGGAGTATGAAATCCAAAGTCTATCTCCGCAAAATGATCCTTGTCCCACTTCTGTACTGCCCAATCCTTGTTGTAAAGAGCATTCTGCGACGTGCTATCACTCGCGGCTTTCACAGCGAACGTTCCATTCTTCACAGCTTCAGTCTTGGCATCAGTGCCCCGATTGATTTTCACGTTCCGCCATTCCGTACCCTCCCACCGTTCGAGTTGACTGGAAACCGGATTAAATCGCGCTGGAATGCCTCGCACGCGGCACAAGCCCGCATACAGAGTTTCGACATCGCGTTCGCTGCCGCGACGGAGCTGCAATGTTTGACTTGGCAAAAGCGGGGGTCCAAGACGATCCTTCTCCTTTTCGACCACAACGCTATCTCTCAGCCATGAAATCAGCGCGGCATCGTCGCGTGAGGACATAAGAGCTGAATGTGCCAAGAAGAAGGCACACAGTTCCCCTCGCCATACGGCCGAAGGTTCGTATTCAATCCTCGGTGCAACGACGTATTCCTCGAAGCGCTGTTTCGTTGCACTGTCCAGAGTGGTTACGTTGGTTGCCAAAAGTTGCTCGTACAAAGGCGTTTTTGAGGTAGTGCGATTCAAATGATCTTCAAGTGCGGTGACGCTGAAATCTCTGCAATCCTTATCCGTCAGGTTGTCCAACAGCATGAACCGGCCTTTTTGTTCGAGCGAGGAATAGACTCCGGCTGACAGTCCGCTTTTTTGCGGATTGCTGCCAGTGAGGAAATGAAAAAGATGCCCCCAATTCCCACGCGCTTTGCGAAAGATCTCAAGCAGTCGCTGGCCATCGAGAGCCGCCGAGTTGGCAAAAGAAACCACATAGACAGAATCAGGGTGCATCTGAAGATCATTTACCGCAAGATTTGCTTCTTTCGCCCAGATTCCCCAGAAGTCGTTGCGCACGCTGTCCTCATAGGTCAAACGACAGCGAAACAAACTGTCCTGAGGAAAAATGTCCTCTTGCTTGCGCTCGGGTGGCGGTGTGTAGTCCACAGACCGAAGTTTCGTCATCTTGTTCGGTTTATCAAGCAGCAATGTAATAGAATCTTCGCTCGCTCTCACGTGAGCTATTGCAGAAAGTCCCTTATGCCCGGCAGAGACGATCCAGTCACCCTTTCCGCATGTCAGATGCACGATACCATCATCTCCGGTCTCAAGCGAAACCAACGGCTGAATCCCACCATAGTTATAGAGGTTGAAAACGACCTTTGCGCCTGAGACAGGTTTACCTTGCTTGTCGTTCACGGACACGGACATTTCACGAGTCGGGCCATAGACACTCGTGGAATTGATCAGCGTCGAGCGACCATAGCGTCGCAAAACTGGCTCATTGCCGTGATAATCTCCGTAAGCAGTACTCACCACAAGCATTGTCCGTTGTGCCGCCTCACTAAACCATGCCTTATTGAATCCCGGTTCAGGCTCGCACGCTCCAAAGTAATGCCATTTACCATCCGTCCACACCTCGACCCATGCATGATTATCATCCGTATGCGCCCAACGCGGAGTGTAGCATTGACGCGCCGGAATTCCGATGGAACGCAAAGCACAAATCGAGAAGATCATCTCCTCCTCGCATCTGCCCAGACCAGCGCGCATGGTAGTCAGCGGATCCTGATCGCGCGAATCATCCGCCTGATAGCTGACATATTCATGACACCAGTGATTCACCTCCAGCGCTGCTTCAGTCATGCTTAGGTTCTTAACTCTCGGTGCCAGCTCATTTAGAAAGCGCGATCGCCAACCATGCACAAAAGGCTCCTGAGTCACGCGGTGCGGCAGCACAAAATGGCGAAACAGTTCATCCGTGAGTTGCGCTCCCCAAGCAAATTGTTGGTGCGACTGCCGGGCTAACTGAACATTCTCCATCAGGGCTTCTTTGTCCAATGAAGCAAGGTCACTCAGCGGCATATAAGCAACTAAGAAGCGCAAGTCCGCTAACTCAGCAGGCGAAAAGCGCGCGCCGTCTGCTTCCTCAATTAGGGTGAAAAGTCGAGTAGTGGAGCTTCCTGCGCGATCTCGCTGGGCAGAGAGTAAGGAATCCAGACCGTCAGCGGCAAATAATACCGTTGAGGAAAACTGAACCAACAAAGAAAGGATGAGCTTTTTCATGAGTGTGAGTGTTATTTATTGGTGCTATAAACAGCCAAGGCTCAGGTTCCATCCCCCGAGCCTTGATGAAGTACTCGAGATTATGGAACGAGTTTAGCTTGCCTTCACAGCGGCGATTAAGTCGAGAAAGGCTTTCTTGCCATCAGCAAAAAACATGAGCGTATTGTCATTTGCGAAGAGCGGATTGGGAATACCCGCAAAACCGGGGCTGAGACTGCGCTTAATGACCACCACCGTTCGCGCTCTGTCCACGTCAATGATTGGCATTCCGCCAATCACACATTTCGGGTCGGTGCGCGCCATGGGATTGACGACGTCATTGGCTCCGACGACGATCGCAACGTCCACAGTCGGCATTGAAGGGTTGACTTCATCCATCTCTTTGAGTTTATCATAGGGTACATCTGCTTCCGCCAGCAGCACGTTCATGTGTCCGGGCATACGCCCCGCCACAGGGTGAATTCCATATTCTACGGTGATTCCCTTGGATTCAAGCAAACCTGCCAAATCGCGAACCACATGTTGTGCCTGCGACACGGCCAGTCCATAACCGGGCACAATCAGGACTCGATTTGCGGCATCAAAGAGCATGGCAATTTCTTCGGCGGTAACCGATTTAATCTTTCCGGCATAAATGGAGTCGGCAGAAGCTGAGCCCTCAGTCGGCCCAATCACTCCTAACAGCACGTTCATGAGTGAGCGATTCATCGCTCTGCACATGATGTCTGATAGAATGATTCCCGATGACCCGACCAGCGCGCCGGCGATAATCAGCGCGTTGTTGTTGATGACGAATCCCGTTGCGCATCCCGCCATACCTGAGTAGGAGTTCAGCAGGCAAACGACAACCGGCATATCCGCGCCGCCAACCGGAATCACAAACAAGACACCCAGAACAGAGGCAATCGCAACCAGAATCCAGTATAGGAAGGCATCCGCCGGATTCAGGACAATCAGAACACAAACGACGATGCAAGCAAGCAACAGCAGAATATTAAGTGCTTGCTGTCCTTTGAAGTGAATGGGATTGCCTTTGAAAATGAACTCCTGAAGCTTGTCAAATGCAACGTAGCTTCCCCAAAACGTGACGGCTCCAATCACTCCAGTGGCGCCCACAGCAACGAGAAACTGCATGTTCATGAAGTCTTGCGGGCTTGCCGTCATCAGCTCAACTCCGGCAACAAGCGTCGAAGCTGCGCCACCAAATCCATTCAGCAACGCCACCATCTGCGGCATGGCTGTCATTTGAATCTTGAGCGCCAGCAACATGCCGACTCCAGACCCGATCAGAACTCCGACCAGAATCAGCTTATAGTCCACTATGTCGCGATCCCACAGCGTGAAGACAATCGCGATGAGCATACCTACAGCGCTCCACACGTTGCCCTTCACGGCGGTTCGTGGATGAGCCATCATCTTCAATCCAAGGATGAACAGAACAGCCGCCACCAGATAGGCGGAATTAATGACATTAAGACTCATGTGCGGCTCTTCTTGAAGGATTTCAACATGCGATGAGTAACCAAATACCCACCCACCACATTAATCATGGCAAAGGATACTGCTGACACTCCGAGAATCGAAGCGAGAACAGGAAATCCTCCGCCGGCGCAGACCATTGAGCCTACAATGGTGATGCCGGAGATGGCATTAGATCCCGATACGAGTGGAGTGTGCAGTAGCGGCGGAACCTTGTTGATGATCTCGAATCCAACCCATGTTGCCAGCACAAACACGGTGAGGGAAGTAACTAATGTATCCATGTATTATCCTCTTCTTAGACGGCCAGAGCCGGTTTTCCAAGCAATTCGCGCACACGGGGATTGACTATTTCACCCTCACGAACAACCATCGTATCGCGCACAATCTCATCATCCTTGGCAAGATCAAGCTTCCCCTCCTTGTCAAGCATGTTCAGGAGAAACGAAGAAACGTTCTTGCCAAACATCTGACTCGCATGATAGGGCAATGTGGAGGGTAGATTGATCGGTCCAAAGATTGTAACAGCCTTATGAACCACCGTTTCACCGGGTTTCGTGAGTTCGCAGTTTCCGCCTTGTTCGGCAGCAAGATCTACAATCACCGAGCCGGGGGGCATGGCTTCAACCATGGCTTTGGTCACCAGTACGGGCGCTCTCTTGCCCGGCACGGAAGCCGTTGTGATAACCACGTCGCTCTTGGCAACCACACTTAACATCAACTCACGCTGCTTGGCGTAGAAGGTCTCGTCCATCGCCTTTGCGTAACCGCCGCTATCAGCAGAAGCAGAAGTCTCAATCTCCAATTGAACGAATTTTGCTCCGAGACTCTCGACTTCGAGTTTGACAGCAGGCCGAATATCGTATGCATGAACTACGGCGCCAAGCCGCCGTGCTGTTGCGATGGCCTGCAAACCTGCAACGCCGGCGCCAATAACAAAAACTCTGGCAGGAGCGACGGTACCGGCAGCGGTCATAAACATGGGGAAGAAACGCGGCAAGGTATCGGCGGCCATTAAGACCGCTTTGTATCCCGCCACAGTCGCCATGGCAGACAAGGCATCCATGCTCTGGGCGCGCGTGATTCTCGGAAGAAGATCAAGGGCAAAAGCCGTTACTCCGATCTCAGCAAGAGTTCCTGCCAACTTGGGATTACCGAAC
>JAGVEU010000402.1 GCA_020057985.1 Calditrichota bacterium
ATATTTCCGAACATGCCCGACTACTGCGATCTGAAAGGGGCACATTCGGAAATGTGCCGCCGCGAGGGAAACTTCTAATTGCGCTCCCGCATCCAGCCGGCGACTTCGGAGGCGTAATAGGTCAGAATAAAATCGGCTCCGGCGCGCTTGAAGGAGAGCAGAGTTTCGAGAATAATTCGGCGACGGTCTACCCAGCCTCTGGCGGCGGCAGCTTCAATCATGGCATACTCACCGGAGACTTGATAAGCGGCAGTGACGCGATTGAAAGTGCGCTTGACCAGTGCCAGCACGTCCAGATAGGCAATGCCGGGCTTGACCATAATCATGTCGGCGCCTTCGGCAAGATCCAACTCGGCTTCGCGAAGCGCTTCGAGCACATTGCCGGGATCCATTTGATAGCCACGCCGATCCCCGAATTGCGGAGCCGATCCGACCGCTTCCCGAAATGGGCCGTAGTAGGCGGATGCATATTTGACGGCATAGGAGAGAATCGCCGTTTGCGTGAATCCTTCCTTATCCAGCGCAGAGCGAATGGCGGCAATGCGGCCATCCATCATATCGGAGGGAGCAACGATGTCCGCTCCGGCGCGAGCGTGGCTGACGGCGGTTTTGGCAAGGAGTTCCAGAGTAGCATCGTTGACAACCTCCTGCTTGGAGACAACTCCACAGTGGCCGTGGCTTGTGTACTCGCAAAGGCAGACGTCGGTAATGACCAGCAGACCGGGAGCAACCTTCTTGATGGCACGAGTTGCCCGTTGAACTTCAGCGTCATCATCGTAAGCGGCGCTACCATGCTCGTCTTTGTGACCGGGAATGCCAAAGAGAATAACCGCGGGAATTTCGAGATCGGAAATCCGCGCGGCTTCTTCGGCCAAGCGGTCAACCGACAAATGATACTGACCGGTCAGACTGCTGATTTCGCGTTTGATGTTGTTACCGGGCACTACGAATAGCGGCTGCACAAGATCATCAACCGTCAAGTGCGTTTCGCGGACAAGCCGCCGGAGGGTTTCATTGGCGCGCAATCGGCGCGGGCGATCAATGGGAAAGCTCATGATTCAGTTTCTCTAAGACCTCGTCCGTTGATCCCTCACCGTTGGCAAAGGCCATGGCTACAGCATGAGCGAGGGACAAGTCATTACGATCCATGCAGGCGTGCTTCATGTTGGCAATAATCAGACAGCTCACCTTGTGCATCAGCGATTTGGAAAATTTTTCTACTTGCTCCCGATCCTCGCTGCAGAAGCGACGGGCATTGTTCTCAACTTCCGCTGAGCGAATTCCTTCGAGGACTTCCTGCAATTGCTGAATCGTGGGCGCAATTCGGTTTTCCTGATACCACACAACAAACTCTTCGATCTGCTTGTCCACCAATTTTTCGGCGCGGGCGGCTTCCTTTTCGCGGGCTTTCAGGTTGGTTTTGACGAGTTCGTTGAAATCATCCACGCAATAGATATACGTATTGTCTGAGCTGCTCAGTTGCGGGTCAATGTCACGTGGCACGGCAAGGTCAAGGATGAAAACGGGCTGTTTTCGGTGCGCGAGCGCACGATTTGCTTTGTCCGCAGGAATGACCACATTGGGCGAACTGGTGGCAGAGACAATGACATCCGCCCATGCGATATCTTCTTCAGAAGGCGGAAAAGCCACAGCAGTGCCGCCAAGAGTCTGGGCGAGTGTTTCTGCCTTTTCGCGGGTGCGATTGCTGACCCGCCAGGATTTTGCGCCGGCATCTGCCAAGTATTTTGAAGCGAGGCGGATAGTGTCTCCCGCGCCAACAAGCAGGACATTGTGATTGTCCAGTTTGCCAAAGACGCGAAGGGCAAGATCAACGGCTGCATAAGCCACCGAAACAGCGCCTTGTGAAATGCCGGTGCGATGTCGAATCATCTTCCCGCATTCGATGGCGCGCAGAAAGACGCGATTCAGAAAGGCGTTGGAAGTAGCCAGTTCGAGGGCGGTGTGATAAGCGGTTTTGACCTGCGCCAGAATCTGCACTTCACCAAGAAGCTGAGAATCAAGACCGGACGCCACGCGAAAGAGATGATGGGCGGCAGCTTGATCGCGGCAGATATAGGCTTGTGCTGCTTCCTCATGAGTTAGATTGCAGACCAAGGCAAAAAGTTCCCGCAGTTTTTCGTCGGTGAAATGAAAGCTCGGCGAAAAGTAGATTTCCACGCGGTTGCAGGTGGAAAGGACAACGACGCCTTCCACATGCTGTTGCCGCAGAAGCAGTTCCCCAACTTCACCGATCCGCTCCGGGCTGATTGCCGCCTTTTCGCGCGTGGCAAGCACAGAGGTTGTGTGATTAAGTCCAATCATTTCCAATTTCATAGCCACGCTCCTGCAAAAAACTCAATCACCGAGACAAGCACCAAAATCAATACAAGCGCCGCAAGCAGAACAGAAAGCCAACTCAGACGATGTTGCCTGAGCCAATTAAAACGAGCCGACATGGCCAGCAGGGATACGATCGCCCAGAGCAAAAGCATGGGATGAAGATGCGACACAATCAAGTCTGTGCCGGGCCGGAAGATTGCCGTCCACACAATGGCTGAAGCAAGGCTGACCGTGATTAGCAGCCAGCCAACATAAATGGCAATGCTCCGCAGACGATTCATGTCCTCAAGCGATGGCAGCGAAGAGAAAAAAGGACCAAAAGTACGATGTGCCAACTGGCGGTGGAGAATCAACGCTCCCGTACCATAAACACCGCTTCCCAGAAGCATGGCCACACCTGCCATGGACAGACTGATATGGAAAGCGGCTCCAAGACCTTGAACCGCCTTTGGAGTGTTCGTTGGCTGAACTCCCCCAACCAGCGCGATGAAAATGAGCGCAATGACAGCGCCGACCGGCAGAATGGCCAATAAGCGTTGGCGGATTCGGGTATGAACATAACTCTGCCCGGCCCAAACCAAAAAGCCAAGAAAGGCAGCAAGCTGTCCAATGGTCTGGATAGGTAGTTGACTCTGCCAAATTGAGATCAGCGCGATCCACACAAGATACAGCGCGAGCATGACCCAGCCAAAACGGTTTGCAACATCCTCGATGTGACCGTCGGGGCGGTGAGCAAGGTGGATCCACGTGGTGACAAGACCGCTATACAGCAGCAGCAGCAGCGCGGGGAAGAGTGAGTAGATGAGCAAGTTCATATTTTTGGACTCCATTGTTCCCAGAAACGGCGGGCAACTCGAAAGGCATCCTTGGCGCAACCATTCACGGACACACCGCGATAGGACGCACCGGTGAAAAACAGACCGGGCAGTTCGTTCTCAAGGGTTTCTGTGGCGGCAACGCGATTGAGATGTCCGAGCGTGTATTGAGCAATTCCTTTGGGGTGGCGGAAGATTCGGCGAAATACCGGCTGCCGATTTACTTGAAAAAGTCGTTGGTGATCTGCGTGGGCGGTGCTTTCCAATTCCTGCTCGGAGAGTTCAACAACGGCTGGATCATGCGCCCCGCCGATCATGGTGCGAAGCAGACGCAGACCCTCCGGCGCTTGACCCGGGAAAATTGAATCGCACCACAGGCAACCTAAACTGCGGATTCCTTCAGAACGAGGGATCAGCACCCCAAAGCCATTCAACGGGTGACCAAGATCCGCTGACGGATGACCATGGCAAACCACATCAACTGGAGCAAAGCCAATGCCGCGAATTGCCTGTGAGACGTTCGGAGCAAGTGCGTCAATAATCTCGGCGGCGGCATAGGATGGGCAAGCGAGAACGACGGCGTCAACAACGACGGCGCTTCCATTGACACGAATTCTGAAGCTCTTACCATCCCGCTCGACAGAGGAAACCGGAGATGAAACCTGAATGGCGCTGTGCAAACGGTTGGCAAGCGTTTCTGTGAGTTCGCCCATTCCGGTACGAAACGTGCTCAGTATTGCCGAAGCTCCGGCCGGACCACCGGCTTTCTTACCGATGCGCTTAGCTTCCTTTTGCTTGGCAATCAATGCACGAAAGAGACCGCCGTACTCACTCTCCATCTCGACCATTTTGGGAAAGACTGCCGGAAGCGAAAGCTCACGGGTGTTTCCAGCGAAGATGCCGGAGACCATCGGGTCGAGCAAATAATCCGCGAAATCTTTGCCGAGACGGCGTCGGCCAAAGTTGTAAACGGTCTCCTCGGTTCCATTTCGTTTGGCGGGAACGAAGAACTCCATAGCAATGCGGAGTTTCGCAGAGAAGGGTAGAATGTCGGATTTCAGAAATGCGGGAGGCTTAGTGGGCAACTCGCGCATTTTTCCGCTGTAGTAAATGAAGCGGTGACTTGCATTGTCATTGGCTTTGATCAATCTGTCTGCAAGCCCAAGCCGGTTGACGAGATCAAGTGTGGCAGGCTCGTTGTCAAGAAAACCATTTGGACCCCATTCGCAAATAAAACCGCCGTTGCGGTCAGTGCGGGTGGAACCGCCGAAGGTGTCACCTGCTTCAAACACCGTAACGCTTGACTCATGTCCGGCTGCTCTTCCGATTTCGCGCAGAAGATAGGCAGTAGCAAGTCCCGCCACTCCGCCGCCGATGACAGCAATTCTCGGCGTGCTTTGCTGATCAACAGGCAACTTCAACGCCCTCCATGACAATCGCGGCGAGTGCTTGTGCAAAGCGGGGATCATCATTGAATGCCGGCGCTCGCACCACTTTTTTTATACCACCGGCCTGAGCTTGCACCGTTGCGATAAGGTCAAGATCATAGAGGGTCTCCAGGCAATCCGCCACAAAGCTCAGCGGCATGATGACCAGCGGTTTTGAGGATTTGGCAAGCCGTTCTATTTCAGCTTCCAGATAAGGCCCGGTCCATTTCACAGGTCCGACTTTGCTTTGATAGGCAAGCGACCACTCTGTGCTTGCGGGAAGATTGCTCGCAAGGGTTCGCGCTGTGTCCATGACTTGCACGGGATAGTCTTCGCCACGGCGGACGTTGCGCAGCGGGATTCCGTGGGCGACAAACAGCACTCGTGCTCCCGTGCCTGCCTCCTGTAATGCACTCAAGAGATAATCGCTCCACAAACGTAAGACAACTTCGCACCTTCCCCACTCGATGACTGAGCTAATTTGAATTCCAAGCAAAGCAGCCACGCGAGTTGCTTCGGCGACGATCGAGCCGGTCATTGCCTTTGTATAATGTGGAAAGAGTGGCAGCAGTCGAATAGAGTTAATGCCATCCTCATGCAATTCCCGCAGACTTTCCGCGAGGGTTGGTGAAGAATACCGGAAGGCAAATGCTACGGGCAGAGACTCGCCTTCTGCATAAAGCGCGGCCACCAATCCGTTTCGTAAACACTGAGTCCAGAGTAGCAGAGGGGAGCCGCCGCCGATTTGTTGATAGCGATGCGCAACGGCACTTTCTCGGCGCGACGAGATCAGCGCGGCCAGCGGAAAGCGAAGCGCGGCAGGCAGGGGGAGGATTGCCGGATCATGAAAGATCTCGCGCAGGTAACCTCGCACCTGTTGCACATTTATTGGACCGCCCATATTGACGATAAGCAGCGCTTCTTTCATGGGAACACCTTACACGGTTCGGGAAAAAGTTGCGCCCGTCTGCTCAGTCAGATAGCGATCGAAGGGCATGGCAAGATTGCGTAAAAAAAGTTGTCCAAACGGTGTGACCGTGTAACCGCCGTTCTTTGCGATCACCAAGCCTTCCGCTTCGTATGGTTTCAAGGAGTCCAGAGCATCTGTTAGTTCAGAATGAACTCCGTTGCTCTGCGCCGTTTCAGGGATCATGATTTCAAGATTGCACATAAGGTGATTGATGATCTGTTTGCGGATACAATCCTCAGGGTCGAGCGCATGACCGCGCGTCACCGCCCATTTTCCTGAAGCAATGGCCGCATCATAGGTTTCCGGCGGAGTGAGATTTTGCACGAAGAGATTCTTGAATTCGCTGATGGACGAGCACCCCAAACCAATCAACTCCATGCCGCGATTCGTGGTATATCCCATGAAATTGCGCCACAGATTGCCCTTACGAATGGCCTCCGAGAGTTCATCTTCCGGCTTGGCAAAATGATCCATACCAATAGCCGAGTACCCGTTAGCAGTGAAAAAACGATTGGCATCGAGCAGCATTCCGAGTCGCTCGCGTGGTGAGGGCAGGTCTTCCTCATGAATCGCTTTCTGATGCTTGATTCGCGAAGGGAGATGCGCATAGCCGAAACATGCGAGCCGGTCAGGACTCAGCGACAGTACGACTTCAAGAGTTCTTGACCATGTGGCGCGGGTTTGAAGCGGCAGGCCATAGATCAAG
>JAGVEU010000454.1 GCA_020057985.1 Calditrichota bacterium
CGGGAGAGGATTCTCGAAGAAGCATTGACTTCACTAAACGACGAGTTCGAGTTTGTGGTGATAGACTGCCCGCCATCTCTGGGTTTGCTCACACTGAATTCACTGACTGCTGCAAATTCGATTATTGTTCCCATGCAATGTGAGTATTATGCGCTGGAAGGTCTCGCTCATCTGATGAAGACTGTCAAGCTGGTACAGAAGCACTTGAATCCATCGTTGGAGATCGAAGGGATTGTCCTCACGATGTTTGACGGGCGACTGAATCTCTCGAAGCAAGTAGCGGATGAGGTTGCGCAGGTCTTTGGCAGTCGAGTGTACAAGACGATGATTGCGCGCAACGTTCGATTGTCGGAAGCCCCCAGTTTTGGACAGCCGGTTTATTTATATGATCCTACTTCGCGCGGGGCACAGAACTACCGCGATCTCACGATTGAGTTTCTCGTGGCAAACGGTCACACGGCACAAGAGGCAGTCGCATGAAATCACACAAGGGTTTGGGCAAAGGTCTGAAGGCTCTGATCACGGAATCTGAGTCGGTTGAGGAAACGAAGACTTCGAGTTCGGAGATTGCGGTTGACCTGATTGATCCAAATCCTTTTCAGCCGCGAAGAGTGTTTGATGAGACCTCGATTGATGAACTCAAGCAGTCCATACTTCAGCAGGGAGTCTTACAACCGATTTTGCTCAGGCAGCGTGGCGAGCGCTATCAGATTATCATCGGTGAGCGACGCTGGCGAGCCACAATCGCCGCTGGGCTATCGCATATTCCGGCACAGATTCGAGCGGTGGAGAGCGATGAGGAGATGCTGGAATTGGCGATCCTCGAGAATGTCCAGCGCGAGGATCTCAACCCGATTGAACTGGCCAGAGCGATTCAGCAGCTTCAGTCCACGTGCGGTCTGACTCAGGAGCAGATTGCCCAGAAATTGGGCGTAAGCCGTGCCCATGTGGCCAACACCTTGCGGCTCTTGCAGCTTCCCGTTAGAATTCAGACCGCATTGGAAGAAGGAAAGCTTACTGCCGGACACTCGCGAGCGCTGCTCTCTGTCGAAGATGACAAAGAGCGGGATGAGCTATTCGAGCGGTTTATTGTAGACGGAAAAATGACGGTGCGAACGGCGGAAGCGCTGACACGAAAAACAAAATCCAAGCGCAAAAGCAAGCAAGGTGAGGATCTGTTTCCCGATGACAGGCGGCGTGCTCAGGAAATCGCGCGAATCGAGGATTTGCTGCGCCGACAGCTTTCCACAAAGGTGAAGATCAAACCCAAAGGTCGCGGCGGAGTGGTGGAGATTGTGTTTTTCTCCTCTGAGGATCTGGAGCGGCTGCTGGAGTTTTTTGAAAAGTGAACGCAGAAGGACATTATGAAACCCTATCGTGACCATAAGCCCGGAGAACCTGCCGGGCTGTTTCGATTGTATGGCCGCAAACCGGTGATTGAAGCGCTGCGGATGGGCGTGGTGCAGCAGATTGAAATCGCAAAGCGCGCTCACGGCAAGGTCATTGAGGAGATTCTCGCGTTGGCAGATGAGCGCAGAATCGAAGTGCGCAGAGTCGAAATACTTGGCGGGGAATCGGAACTCACTCAGCAAGGGATTGCGGCATTCGCGCATCCGCCGGTGCTGCGCGGAGATCTGAAAGAATTCGTACGGCATCTGCCTGAGTCGCCGCTTCCGCTATTATTAATGCTGGACGGAATCACAGACCCGCAAAACTTCGGCGCCATTTTGCGCACGGCAGAAGCCGCAGGGGTAACAGCGGTCATCATTCGCGAACGCCGACAAGTTGCCGTCACAGACGTGGTGGTCAAAGCATCAGCCGGAGCCGCGTACCTTGTACCGATTTTTCAGGTTATAAATCTCTCCCAAACCATGCGAATGCTGCGCGAAGAGAATTACTGGTCAGTGGCGGCAGTCGGCGAGGCGAAGATGTCCTTTAGAGACTACAACTGGAAGGCGAAGACGATTCTGATTCTGGGTGCTGAGGGAGCGGGGGTATCCGAACTGCTGCAAAAAGAAGCGGACGACCGGATCTCGATTCCGATGTACGGCCACGTGGAAAGCCTGAATGTCTCCGTCGCGGCGGGAGTGCTCTTATTTGAGGCGGCGAAGGGCAGAGGAATTAAGAATTAAGAATTAGGAAGGCAGATCCTCCTATTCGATTGTCATTCTGGACACCGCGCGTCTTTGGCTTTCGCGCGGGCGTTCAGAATCTCTTCCGTCAGATTCAACGCATGGCTGACAGAATATTGCGTCTGTATATTGCAATCAAGTCCATGAATCCGAAGCGGGAGGATCTGACAGAGGAGTGGTTTTAAGTAGATTCTGAACGTCTGTCCGAGGACGGCCAGTGTCCAGAATGACCAAGGGTTTGAGGGGCGGCTCTGTTGTATGAGAAGTAGAGGCTGCCCGAGTGATGGGCACGTGCGTTCAGTGATCTTGGCCATAATATAAGGTTCTATTTTGCCGTTGTCAAGAGAAAAGTTTGATAATTACACAAGTTACGTGCTGCATTGAACTTATGTGCTATGGACACGCAGATCTGCAATGGGGCAAGTCTGTGTTTGATCAGGAGTTGGCAGATTGGGAAGGAAATCACGAAGTGGGATGGGAGGGCACGAACGGAGGCATGGCGGGAGGTGCCTCTGGTTCGGAAAAACAAGGACTTGCTGTAATATATTGATTATTATTGGTTTGCGGAAGTTGTTGGAAATCTGTGAGTTGGGAT
>JAGVEU010000401.1 GCA_020057985.1 Calditrichota bacterium
AAATCCATTCCTCACTGTAAACCCTTGTCCCCAAAATACTTGAACTGTTTTTCAGAACCGACAAGTTAGTCTATGAGCTTTACGGCCTGTCGGAGGCGGACATTCGCGAGGTGGAGTTGTGGTTCTGCCGCCGCTATCCTAAACTGGCTGAGGCACAGGGCGTGATGGCGGAGGTGAAGGAGAAGTATAAGAATCACCTTGCGCGGTGTGAAATGATCATGAGCAAACCGCCGGAATATTGGCTGTCATCTCCCGTTCTGAAATTGATCGCGCAAGGCGAAGGAGCGCAACTCGAATTCAAAGAGACCCTCGAAGCGGACGCAAAGACCGGCGAGAAGAACCCCGGAGTTCTGCACGGCGCGCTCAAGACCATCGCCGCTTTTCTGAACACAGACGGCGGCGCCTTGCTCATCGGCGTGGACGACTCCGGCGAGATCAAGGGACTCGACAGAGATTTCAAGTTCTGCAAAAAGCACGATCGCGATGGCCTCGAGCAGAAACTCCGCGATCTTCTGAACACGCGCTTCACCCCGCCACCGCTGGGACTTGTGGATGTGTCCTTTGAGCAACTTCCCACTGGCCATGTTTGTCGCGTGGACATAAAGCGCTCGGACTCGATCACACATCTTGACGGCAAGGAGGTCTATATCCGTGATGGCAATACAACCCGCAAATTAGAAGGGCCAGCACTGACGTCATGGATTCAGGAACGTATGAGACAATCATCGTAGCCGCGCGCGGCAGCGCGGATGAAACACATGACCTTATTTTCTTTCACACGATGATGAAAAGAATCGCCCTGCCGGGCGCGGCTACGATGCGCTGGGCGTGTTACAGCATTTTGTCCCATGCCTCTGCCATCTTGGCAGCCTTCATAAATATCAACAGCTTAGGCTACATCTTGCCTCTTGACATTGTGTCCATTTGTTCATATATTAGAAGTGAAAAGTGTTGTCATCCCTCCGGTTCCCCCTGTCTTAATTCCTAAAATGTAATTGATAATTCCTTGCCGCCCCCCTAAAAAGTATCCTCCAAATCGTCATAATCCATTGAAAAATAAAAGGTAAGGAAGTTCGTTTGGTCAAAAAAGTTCTCGCTCGCGAGAGCATGGAAGTCCGATTAAATTCACTTATTCGTGCGATTCTCACTGTTGTCACTCTGTCGTTCGCCACATGCATTCTCGCCGCCGATTCATTGCTCACCGAGTACGAAGAATCTAACTTCCTGCGAACGGAAACTTATCAGCAGACTGTGGATTTCTGCAAGGGACTCGCAGACGCTTCACAGCAGCTTGAGTACAAGTCCTTTGGCACAAGTCCTGAAGGCCGCGATCTTCCCCTCCTGCTCGTCAACGGAACAAAGAAGGACTTCCCGCTCATTCTCATTATCGCCGGAATTCATTCGGGAGAGATAGATGGCAAAGACGCCGGACTGACTTTCCTACGCGACGTGCTGATTTCCGGCAAGCACAAGGGACTGCTCGACAGTGTGCGTGTCGCATTTGTTCCGATCTTTAATGTGGATGGGCATGAACGATTCTCGGCGTACTCGCGAAGCAATCAGCGCGGGCCGAAGGAAATGGGCTGGCGAACAACCGCGCAGAACTTGAATCTTAACCGCGATTGGCTCAAAGCTGACTCTCCGGAAATGCGCGCAATGCTCAGGTTAATAGCTGAATTGCGACCTGATTTTCTGGCAGACATTCACGTCACGGACGGCGCGGATTATCAGTACACAATCACTTACAACCTTGGCATTCACGGAAACGAGAGCAATCCGATCCGCCTGTACAATCGCGACGTGTTCCTGCCTGCCATCGAAGCCAAGATGAAAGAGTCAGGCTATGATTTTGTGCCGCAGGTTTTTCTGAAGAGCGGCCCTGATCCCACAAGCGGCTGGGTAAATCCCGTCTATGAGCCGCGCTTTTCCAACGGCTATGGCACAGTCATCAATCGCCCTTTCATTCTGATTGAAACGCACAGCCTGAAGGATTATCACACTCGCGTCACCGCCACCTACGAGTTCATAAAGCACACCATCGAGGTCATTAAGCAGCAGTTCGATGACCTGAAACGAGCGGAAGTTGAAGCCGATCGTCTATCCTCCAACCTTGCCGGGAAATCCTATCACTTGAGCTGGGATAATACTCCCGATTCCGTAATCGTGGATTTCAAAGGAGTCGAGTACCGCCGCCATTACAGCGACATCCTCGCTGACAGCATCGTCGAATGGGTTGGTAAGCCCAAAGACTATCGCGTTCCCTATTTTGCTGGAAGCCATCCACTGGATACGATCGTCGTACCGTATGCCTATATTATTCCTCCAGCATGGTTCGCGCTCTTGAAAGATGCACTTGAAGCGCATGATCTACAAATCAAGTTCCTCACAAAACCGATTCAACTTTCCATCGAAACCTATCGCTTTGATAACGTGACTTTTGCCAAGCGACCTTATGAGGGCAGATTCCGGCCATCGTTCAGCAGAAAAAAAGAAGTCCGAACAGAAACCTATCCGGCAGGCTCAGCAGTTATCTCCCTGAACCAACCTCGCTCGCAAATTTCCATTCACCTGTTTGAACCGGACGGCTCCGACTCGTTCATCCAGTGGGGTTTCATGAACCAAATCTTCGAGCAGAAGGAATACGCCGAAGCTTATGTCATGGATACCCTCGCCGCACGAATGTTGAAAGAGAATCCTGCGCTTAAGGCGGAATTCCAGTCCAAACTCAAGACTGATACCATCTTTGCCAAAACCGCGTCCGAGCGGCTGCAATTCTTCTATCAGCACTCCCTGTATTGGGATGAGCGCAAGGATCTGTATCCCATTGGTCGTGTGGTGGATCAGAAGGAATATGAACGGCTTCTGCATTTGGTGACAAATTCCAAGTAGCCGTGGTAGGCGCAACCCCCCGTGGTTGCCAATCCTATCACCACCGGGCACCGATGATAGCAACCCCCCGTGGTTGCAATCATGCGGATGCGGAGAAAATCGGATTGGCAACCACGGGGGGTTGCATCTACCAGAAAATGCGACACCCATGAAACCGTTGCCCAGAATGATCTCCGTATTTTCGTATATTGGGCGAGTCAGGAGGCGATGATATGAATAACAAAATACTAACAGCCGTTCATACCCGATTAGTGAATGTCAGCGCAGACACACCGCGTGCTGCAGTCATATCTTATTCACAGAGGGAAGAAGAGCAATTCCTGCA
>JAGVEU010000327.1 GCA_020057985.1 Calditrichota bacterium
ACATAGCTGCGACCGACGCGCGGCGAGCGTACCCACGTCACTGCATTTTTTCTGGGCGGCGGACCATAATGATCGCGGTAATAATCCGAAAGAAACATGGTCTCGTTAATCAACGCTTGCGGCAGTGTGTCGGTCTGCGTGTGATAGATGGCCATGACCATGCCTTCGGAGGCTCCTCCGGTCACTCGAAAATCCGGTGACGCAATCAGCACAATGTCATTCTTGGGAGGTGTGAATCCTTGAAAGATGGTCTGCGTAAGACCGCTGGTGCCAATCGGTTTGGAACGGCTTAAGCTTCCGGTGGAGACCCAACGAAACCGTGAGTCGGCCTCAATCTCAATACGATACGTATCAAATGCCGTGCGGGTGTGAGGATAGTAGCCCGATGCTCGCGTCAGTTCAATGATGCTTTCCGAAATACGGTCGGAGGAATTGACCAGCCCCGACAATTTCCCTTCGTAAGAAATCTTCACAGTCGTGGTTTTCTGCTTCCTTCTGGCTCGCAATTTGATTTCATAAGCCGCTGAGCCTCGTGAAGCTAATGGCGGCGCAACTTCAGCAGCGCGTCCCCAATCCACAACCGCTCCCGCGCATTTCACCTGCGAAATCGAAAACTCCTGACCGAGGAAAAAAACAAAATACTCCTCTGCGCCCTCCGGAACTCCAATCACATCAGCCTCACCTTTCAATTCACCAGAGGCCGCATCAATCCGGAGCTTGAGGTTCAAACCCTGTGCATCAAAGGCAAAGGCGGACAGCGAGAAGAGTAGGATGAAGTATATAGGAAGCAAGAATGATTTCATAAGGTAATCTTGAATTAGGCTTTGAGCATTTTTGTATTCACTCACCCGCAGCAGGGCGGCGCCGTTTCCGGAGCGGCCATCAAACCTGCGACTCCCCTCCAGATCAGGATTGCGCCACTGAGGGCAAGCACGATCTCACCGGCCAGATTTCCGAAGCGGCTCCAACGCTGAGGAATCCATCGCATCATTGCTCCAAGTCCAAGCAGTGCGGGAGTCGTGCCTAATCCAAAGGCCTGCATCAGCATCATGCCGGAAATGGATTCTCCGGAAGCTGCGCTGCGGGCAACCATGGCATACAAGAGTCCGCACGGAAGCAGCGCAGCCGAGATTCCCAACAGCAAGGGAGCGCTCTTGCCGGCTCGCATGGCAAATTTTGTGAGTGCCACAAGTGGGCTGGAAACACTGGTACTCCGACGCACTCTTGACCAGAGAATCACGGCCAGCATCATGGCTCCTCCGGCAAGCGAGACAATGGCGGTGGCTCTGCCAAGCAGTCCCGATCCGACAATCACGGAGCCAAGCAAGCCGGCCAATAGACCGAGAACACTGTAACTAAGCAGTTTCCCAAGCACAAAAAAGAGCGGCCCGCTCAGACTGCTCTTGAACAAACTCGAACGACAGCCGATTGCGGCCAGCGGCCCGCACATGCCAATACAGTGCAGCGAACCGGCAAGTCCGGCAATCAAAGCGGTAAGCAAATCGGCAGAACTTGCGAGAGTCATCGCTCAGCGTTCCACAAAGAAGTCATGCCGCCGATAATACTCCTGCCGTCCGCGAGTCAAGTGCACAATCGCTTGCCATGATCCGCGTTCCAAAGTTCTTGGCAACGGCACAAAGTACTTTCCAGCACCCATGACCCTTAGTTTCGCAGACGGAATGTCAAGCGCTTGATCTGAGGGGCGATACAACGCAAGTTCACCTATCAGAGAACCGCAAGGCTGCCCATCGGCCTCGTGAACTTCCACTTCAAGCAGCGGCATTCCCGCTTGCTCAGTGGGCAATGTGCGGATGGCCAAACTCCAGCCCGTCGCTTCGGTGGCGGCTTGTTTTGCAGAAAGTTCCTTGAGATTATAGCCTTCAGCATAGTATCGGCTGCTAATGAGTTCCGGGCGATGTCTTACCGCAACCGTGACCACAGCAAGAATCAATGCCAGAAAAACCGCCATGGCTACCGCGAGCCCTACCGGCCATACTCTGTCATTGAAGTTCTTACTGCTCATGGTGTTCTTCACTGTCATGAATCGGCCCAAGAAACATGGCCGTTGCCGTGCTCAGGACTTGACCATTCCCCATCAGCTTGATCTCGAGCGGTGTCGAAGATTCACTTATTCTATCTTCCTTCCATAGCACATAGGCTTCGGCAGAAATCCGTTCACCGGACTTGAGTTCAAAGGGCTGTCCCGGCACGAGCAATTGCATATCAGTCTTGCCATTCAGCTCGACGGTCACCTTTCGTGACACCGCGTCCGTATTCGTAATATTCAGCGTGTACCGATTGCGCACCATTTCATCCTCCTGCACAAGATAAGGTGTACCCGGTGGGCGAACAATTGTCAGGTTTACAATCTCGCGCCCTGCAAGCCGAAGCGTGAACATGGTAAGCAGCACTGCAAGGACAACGACATAAAGCACGACTCTCGGACGCAGAGTTTTCCTTGATTTCCGTTCCAGACCGGCCAACGAATCGTAGCGTATCAAACCACGAGGCCTGCTGATCTTATCCATGACTGAATCACAGGCATCAATGCAGGCTACGCAATTCACACATTCCAGTTGCAGCCCATCGCGGATATCAATTCCTGCCGGACATACCTGAACGCAACGTTTGCAATCCACACAATCGCCGCCTGTGATTCCCGGTCTCAAGGGCATTCGGGGTTCGCCGCGCAACGGATCATAACCGATAATCAGCGAGTGCTCGTCGAGCATGACACTCTGCAAACGAGCATACGGGCAAAGAAAGGCGCAGAACTGCTCGCGAAACCACACAAAGTTGAAATACGTCGTTCCGGTCAGTACCCAGACAACCGCCGCCGCAGCGGGGTGCGTGTCGGGACGGAACACCATGTTGTATACACCTTCAGGGCCGACGAAATAGGCAGCAAAGCTCAAGCCGAGTAAGTTCGAGATGAGCAGGTAGAGACTGTGCTTCGAGATTTTCTTTACCCAGTAACGGTCATCATGTGGCCCGCTGTCCAGCTTACGCCGTTGCAGGTGAGAGCCTTCAATCCAGCGCTCGACCCTGCGAAAAACCCCTTCCAGATAGACAGTTTGTGGACATGCCCAGCCGCACCATAATCTGCCCAGCAATGCCGAAAACAGAAACAACGCAAGGGTCAGAATCAGCACTAACAGCGCAAGCAAAAAGAGATCCGACATGACAAAGGTCGCGCCGAAAATACTAAAGTGGCGCGCGGGCACATCCAGTCTTAAGAATGGATGCCCTCCGACAGAAAGAAACGGAGCCAACAAGTAGAATACAATCAGCACAACTCCGAGTATATCTCGAGCCTTAAGAAATCTGCCGAAGACAATATCGGAGTACACCCACTTCCGCTTGCCACTCTCGCCGATGGTTGCGCTGCGTTCCGGCGCTTGCGACAGTCTTGAAAGGTCGGGCTTCACAGATGTTGGACGGTCTTTTATGTCCGCTTCAGACATCACGCCTTTTTCTTTACTGGACTCTCAACCGGTTTTGCTTTGGCGGAATCCGTCTGCGCCTCCTGTGTGTCGGCAGGTTTGCGAATGTCGGCCATATTGTACTCGATTCCTTCCGGTTTCTTGCCCTTTACTTGCGGCGAGTTCTCCCAAAGTGTCAAGGTATAGGCGGCAAGAGTCTTGATCTTTCGATCACCAAGAATTGGCCCCCAAGCGGGCATTCCCTTGGCAGAAACACCGTTCGTGATTGTATTGATAATATCCTTTTCGTAGGGGCCATGCACCCAGAAAGCATCCGTCAGATTGGGACACAAACCGCCCTCGGCATAGGTTCCATGACAAGTCACACAGAAAGTGCCGAAGTATTTCTTGCCTGCGGCAACGGGATCTTTATCCAAGACGCCAGACGCTTCGAGTTCAAGTTGTCGTGCCTCCTGCACTTTCGCCGCCTGTGCTATGCCTGCTTTCAGTTCGTTGCCGGGCAGAATATCCAGAATGTGCACGACGGGAACATAGACAATCGCAAAGACGAAGCTAAACACAAACAAATAGACCCACCACTTCGGCAGGGGATTGTCCGCTTCCTGAATGCCGTCATACTCATGATCGAGTAAGGGTTCATCGCTGTAATCATGATCCTGTTTCTTGCGATCAGTCATTCTTGATCTCCTTCTGCAAAAATGCACTTTCGCCCTGTTGCAGCACTCCGTCTTCAAGGGGAAGAGTACTCTGCCGCGCAAAGCGACTACGCCTGCCGGCAATGGTCCAGATAAGAATGCCAACAAAGCAGAGCACAAAGATAATCAGCGAAATTTGCGACCACAGCGAGTTGGCTGATAAAGTTAGGACGTCCCGAATCATGGAAACCTCACAATCTGCTTTTGAGCAACATCCTTGCCGAGCCGCTGCAAATAAGCGATCAACGCCACAACTTCCTTGTCGGCGGTATCCTTGTAACCTTCAGCCGCCAGCCGCGCAGCAATTTCCTCGGCCTGTTTGCGCAGATCGCGGGTGGCGTTGCGAATATCCTGCTCGGTGTAAGGAACATTCAGCTTGCGCATGACCCGTAGCTTGGCAGCCGTATCAGTCGTATCAAGTTTATTTTCATAGATCCACGGATAGGGCGGCATAATCGAACCCGGCGAAGTTGAGCGCGGATCCTTGAAATGCAGATAGTGCCAGTGATCCGGATATTTTCCTCCCACGCGATGTAAATCCGGCCCGATGCGGCGCGAGCCCCATTCAAACGGATGATCGTATTCAAACTCGCCCGGCTTGGAGTATTCTCCATAGCGCAAGACCTCATCTCTTAGCGGCCTCACCATTTGTGAGTGACAATTCAGGCAACCCTCTCGGATATAGAGATCACGCCCCTCCAGTTCCAGTGGTGTGTACGGTTTTGCCGCTGATGCATACATGGGCACATAACTTTTCGGCATGAGCAACGGGCCGATCTCGATAGCACCCCCGACTCCCGCCGCCATTAAAGCAAGCAGCGCAAAGGCTAACGGCTGACCTTCGAGCAGATGATGCCAGGCGGTTTTCGGAGCGTAGCTCGCTGGTTTTAACGAGGCTAAGGACGGAGCTTGTGCAACCGTGTCCTCAAGCTCTTTTGCCCCGACACAAGTCTTGCGAAGATTATAGATCATGAGCACAAGTCCGGTGAAATACAGCAGACCGCCGAGGAGTCGCATGTGATAGAAAGGCATGATTTGCTGAATGGTCTCCACAAAATTCGGATAGGCAAGCAGGCCGTCAGCGTCAAACGCACGCCACATCAGGCCCTGCATTAATCCTGCCGTCCAGATTGGAATAATGTACAGAATGATGCC
>JAGVEU010000033.1 GCA_020057985.1 Calditrichota bacterium
GCTGAGCCGTCAAAGGAAATCGTGTGGGTTCCGGCAGTTTGAATCTCATCCACCACGACGGCAACGGTCTGGCCTAAGAGATTGCTGACGGTCAGCGACACTATTCCCGCACGGGGCAGTGAATATGCAATCTGCACGGTCTGGCCTAAGAGATTGCTGACGGTCAGCGACACTATTCCCGCACGGGGCAGTGAATATGCAATCTGCGTGGAAGGATTGAAGGGATTGGGATACGCGGAAAGGCTGAAGGATGAGGGCTGAAGGATGTGAAGTTGGCTTGCGGCTAACTCATCCGGCCCAGTCTTCACCACGTAGAAATCCCGACCGCCCGCACCAAAGGAATTGGTGTATCCCGCAATTACGTAGCCTCCATCCGACGTTTGCTGAATGGAACCTGCCCAGTCGTCACCGATTCCACCGTATGTTCGGGTCCACAGCGTGTCTCCCTGACTACCGGTCTTCACCACATAAGAATCATCGTTGCCTGCGCCAAAAGAATCGGTGTAGCCCGAGATCACATAACCACCGTCGCTAGTCTGCTGAATAGACTGGGCAACGTCCATATTGCTTCCCCCGTAGGTGCGGGTCCAGAGCGTGTCACCCTGACCATCGGTCTTCACTACATAACAGTCTGTGGGACCATGGACAAGAAAACGGGTTTGTCCCGCAATAACATAGCCACTATCCGAAGTTTGCCGAATGGACCAGGCCTCGTCAGTATTACTACCACCATAAGTTTGGGTCCAGAGTGTATCCCCCTGCTCGTCAGTCTTCACAACATAGAAATCAGAGAGGCCTGCGCCAAAGGACTCTGTCCATCCCGCGACCCCATAGCCGCCGTCTGTGGTCTGCTGAATGGAATAGGCATAGTCGCCGCTGTTTCCGCCGAAGGTTCGCGTCCAAAGCGTATCGCCCTGTGCATTGATTTTCACGACATAAAACCCATAGTAGCCCGCGCCAAAGGACCATGTCAGTCCCGCGATTACATAGCCATCGTCCGTGGTTTGCTGAACGGACCAAGCCTCATCCTGACGGATTCCTCCATAGGTGCGCGTCCAAAGCGTATCGCCCTCCACGTCGGTTTTCACGACGTAGAGATCCCCATTGCCCGCGCCAAAAGAAGCTGTCCATCCCGCGACCACATAGCCGCCATCCGTTGTCTGCAGAATGGAAGTGGCACGGTCGTCTCCGAGTCCTCCGAAGGTACGTGTCCAAAGCGTGTCTCCGTGCGCATCAGTTTTCACCACGAAATAATCATCGCCGCCTGCTCCGAAGGATTGTGTCCGTCCCGCGACCACATAGCCGCCATCAGTCGTCTGCTGAATCGAGACGGCCCGATCATCACCACTACCACCATACGTGCGCGTCCAGAGCGTGTCAGGGTTCGGCTGCCCAACAGCCATGCTTGTAACCACCAGCAGTAGGATAAGAACAAAGCAAGATCTCATTTCGATCTCCTGAAATTGAATATTTGTAATCTACAGAGCAAACTTCAGAAATGCAAACCCGACTCGGATTAGAGTGATGTCCTACCTTTGCCCGCTTGCTTGCTTCAGTCCACTGAACATGCTCACTGTTGAGATTCTGAACGCCCGCGCAAAACCGAAGACGCACGGTGTCCAGAATGACAGATCTTTGAGGCGAAAGCCTAAAGCGAACGGTGTCCAGCAATTCTCTGTCATTCTGGACACTGGCCGTCTTCGGACAGGCGTTCAGAATCTGTTTCTCTGGCACAATACATGCTGCATAAGTAAGAAAACCTCCCCAACCGGAACCCCCTCATGCAGCTCAAGCGCATTCTCTATTTCAACATGCTTGGAAGTATCCCGAACTGTATCGGCTATTGGGATCAGACCGATGGATTCCGGACACTCTCAGGTGAGCCATGCACCGAGCGATACCTCCATGAACTCGCGCACGGTCAAACTTTGCCGATCGCGCAGTACGCAAGACCAGAATTGCGGCACTCTCACCGGATCCGCGAAAGCACTTCAAGAATCATCCCCGGATCGGTGAACTGAGTATAGTCGGTGTGAACGTCGCGAAGGAGGATCTTGCCGGAAGGAGCAATTACAATAACGGCAGGATTAGGCAGATTTCCTCTGTCAAACGCATTGAAAGCCCGCATGACTGCTGCTGACTGATCTGGTAGAAGAGGGAAGTGCAGCTTCAGTTCCCTCTCCCATTTTCGGGATTCCTTCAAGCGGTATCCGTGAATCGCAACCAGTGATGCCCCTATCGCCCGGATGGAATCGAGTTTTGTTTCCAATTGCGAAAGCTGTCGTTTACTTGCCGGATCCCACTCTGCCGAGCGAAAGAAAACCACAACCAACGGCCCACTCTTCAGCAAATCGTGCGAACTGAGTATCGTGCTGTCTGATTTCAGAAGCCTGAACCCCGGTGCAATATCTCCTTCGTTTGATCCAACCACGGAGCGCGACAAAGAACCTGAGGAAGGTGTAAACAGCAGAGTCTTCTTTTCCCGCCCGATTGTGCAGCCCATCGCCTCCGCCACAAGTTCCGCCTTGATATAGTCGGTCCGATCTTTCTGCACAAACTCCTGCTCATCCATTCGGAAAACAGGGATAGTATTCCGCTCGCTGCACAGAACGACTAGCCCTGCAGCCGTATCATCTTTCACCGATACCGGCAGCTTAAGTCTCACATCTTCCAAGGCCAGGAAATCCGCACCCTTGACACGAACAGAGCGAACATCAAGCGTCGAATCTGAGTCACTAAGCTTGATCTCAATTGCTTGCAGTTGGACTGCAAACAGCAGCAAAAGCACTACGCAACA
>JAGVEU010000145.1 GCA_020057985.1 Calditrichota bacterium
CGGAAGACCTTAACCCTGCTCGGCGGCCAATGACTGCTCATTGGCGGATTACTTTCGGGAAACAGTATAAGCATTATTATACAAAGCTCTTTTGACAAATGCAATAGGTTCTTTGAAGACAATCTTCTCTGGAAACTACTGTGTATGTCTGACCCAGCAGCGCAACAGGCTGAATTCAATGCAATTAGTTCCCTATTTGAGCATTTGTGCCAAACGCGCCAAATCCGGGAGAGGATACTCTGCCCCAACGCGCTGATCTTGCTTAAGTCCTCTGCATATTGAAGCAAGCAAGAGCTGCCGTCTGCCGGAGCGTGCAATGTCGATAGTAGGTTGCGATGTTATTCGCCAAGCCGAGCTTTTACTTGCCGGCACCGTCCTCGGTGCTGGTCAGCAACTCGCCCGGAATCCGTGATCGTAACGTACTTTCGGGAAGCAAACAATTAAGGAAGACTTGAAAACTTGTTTGACTCCAATCCTCGCGCTTCAGCATGACCAATAAGATTCTCCACCGAGTCCCTGACAGAAACCGCCCTGTGCAAATCAGGTCGTATATCGAGAGCTGTCTTGGCTGCAACAGTAGCTTCGCGGTACATTCCGGCTTCAATCAACGTTTCTGCCAAATCGAGCCAGAGCTCCGCCTGCTCCGATGCTATTGCCGCGGCTTCACTAAGGTATTCAAGAGCACGTTCGGGTTCATACACTTCACGGAAATAGTCTGCCACATTCCTCAACTGTTCTGCTCTTTCACTCCCCGCTATTTTAATGCGCGAGAGATCGTGCAATGCCCTCAGCCTGCCAGCCTGCTGAGGGATAAACGCCAGGTCCGGGCGGATCTTCCCTGCCATTTCCCATAATTTCCCGGCCCGATCAAAGTCATTCAGAGCCTCGTATATCGTGGCTGCATCTAAATAGGCATGAAGATCATCAGGTTTGTCAACGGTTGACTCTTCATACAGTTCCGCTGCACTACGGAGCTTGACGAAATCCACCGCTCCATCGGGGTCAGTGTCATTCCACAAGGCCAAAGCCTGATCGCACGTTGGAGGGTGATCTTCTTTCTGATTTGACGTCTCGTCGTTGGTGAGAGGTTTGATTCGAAGATTCAGCCACCGTCGAAGTTGAACCGGTTCGTTACTGAGCAATTTGAATCCGGAGGCTTTCTCACTGATCGAACGGTTGCCGGGATTTGCAGTAGATAGCTTCTCATAGATTCGAGTGGCCTCAGCGACAAACTCGTGTTTTTCGCAGATCTGGGCAAACTCGATGAGGATCTCCGCATCGTTCTTACTCAGTTCCGCTGCAAAGCGATAAGCACGAACTACTTCGAGGAGGCGCATATCGTTGTAATTGGCGCTGCCCAAAGCTCTCATCAGTTCAGCCGAATCGGGTTGGTAGGTGAGTTTGCGGAGGATTCTTGCTTTGGCTAATTGCTGGGTAACTGTCCGCAGAACTCGCTTCGTTGGGCTGAGTCTGGAAACCTCGATAAATCCTGCAACGGCACTGTCAAGATTCCCGATTGCTAACTCGGTCAGCGCAAGGTTGATTCTGGCGAAGGCATGATCCGGTTTCATCGCAATTGTTGTCCGGAATTCCTGCTCAGCCAGAAGGTATTCACCGGAGCGCAGGTAAATGTTGGCGAGTGAATTGCGGACAGTCACGTCGTCAGGGTGTGTGACCAGCCTTGCTTGGAAATGCCGCCGCTTCTCGGGACAGTGATTAAGCAGATGCGCTACATTAGCGTCATCTATGCCGGCATCTGCGGCAACGACTGCTGCTTCTTCATACTTGGTTTCGTCGTCGGTCAAGAAACCAGTATGTAATCGTCGAGCAATATCCTCGCAAGCGGTCATTGTCTGAGAGAAGTTGGGTGGAGGCGGGCTGGTTTTACTCATGTAGGACTGTATGGACTCCTGATACCTTACGAGATCCATACAATGATCTATTCCTTCCACATCCTGAGCAATATGAAATTGCGCATAAGGTAGATCATCGGTGCTGATTTTGTCAAAGTCCGCAAGCATCCGCGAAACCCCATCCTCGCCTAACAGGAAGAAACTCAGAAACTTCTCCGTGCTGTTTATACCGAATTCATCCAAACCCGCCTCACTAAAAAGAGGCTCAAGCTGCCTTTTAAGATCAGCATAGTCAATTTCCAGCCGTTCGGGGGTGCCGAGCATCAGCACTTGCGAAGATCCATATATTCCCCAGAAGCTCATATGCGGAAAGACGCTGCGGAATGTGTTCATGATGACTTTGATTGCATCTCCGGGCAGCGGAATCAACGCCCACTGGCAAAAGATACCGTCCGGTTTGAGTCGCTCTTTGACTAGTTGGTAGAACTCTTTCGAATACAGAGTCCACGAGTCAAACATCTTTGGATTAGTCGCATCCGAAATAATGAGCGAATACTTTCGCGGATTCACCAGCAAAGCATTGCGGCCGTCGTTCACAATCTGTGTGAAATTGGACTGATGGATCACGTCGAGATTCTCCCGCGTATAGGCCGCAGCGATCCCTTGAATGTCCGGATTGAGGTCCACACAGTCGAGAGATTTCACGTTGCGGGCGCAAGCGCCGGCTGACATGCCCGCTCCAAAGGCAACCATCAGAGCGTCGTCCGGGTTCTTGTGAACGACAGTCGGCAACAGTCCCAGCATCTTGAAAAGTTGTACATGCCAGAGTCGTGATGACGCTTCGTTTACGGCATTGAGGTGGAAGTCCTTATACCCCAGTTTCTTGAAATCGTAAACTACGACATTGGCGACCTTGCCTTCCTTATAGTAGAGAATGTCCGCACTCGGGTGCGTGTCCTGAAACAGACCCCGAAATAGATCTGAAGGAGCGACCAGAATCATTGCCACAGTAGTGAGAACGAAAACCGCAGCCCACGCAACACGCTGCCGCAGTCGCGCAATCGAGAACAAGGGCAGAAAGCCGGCAAGGAGGTTCAATCCGGCCACGATGTTCACACCCTGATGCAAACCGACGCCGGGCAGAAGAATAAATCCTGCTGCGAATGCGCCAAGGATTGCACCGATGGTATTCACAGCATAAACGGAACCGACGCTGGTCCCCTCGCGGTTGACGCCCCGACGACAGATCTGAATGGCTAAGGGCACAGCGATGCCCATCATAATCGTTGGTCCAACCATGATCACTGAGGTCTTTGCCAGAGTCATAGCCTCGTTGAAATTATTGAACAGACCGGAGTGAAAAATGCGAAAGAGGTAAGGAGTGAAATAGGAGAGCGTGCAGATTCCAATCTGCAGCCAGATAAATAGACCTATCTGATGATTCGATCTTGTCAGGAAACGGGCGTAGAACAGACTGCCAACCGCGATTCCCACAAGAAATGTTCCCAGAATAGCCGTGAAGGAGTAGATATTGTTGTGCAGGAAAAGATTCAACATGCGTGTCCAAAGGACCTCGTAGGCCAAGGCACAAAATCCGGAAAGCCCAATGCCAAACAGAATCATGCGAATCATTGCCTTGCCGTAAGTTTGCTCCGTCTCGAAAGTGTTTGCTTTCGGCGTCTCTTCGATCGTTGACTCAACAGGCATTTCTTGTGCGCGACGCCCAAGCAACCACGCTACGACCGCAACACTTAGATTGATCGCGACGGCTACCCAAGTGGTTTTCTGCATTCCAAAAACACGCAATAGAAAGTAGCCGCAAGCAAAGGTCCCAACAACTGCTCCCACTGTATTCAAGCCATAGAGGAATCCTGTTTGATGGCCGATCTCATCTCCGGTTGCAGTAAACCGTTTGATGAGAACAGGCAGTGTCCCGCCCATAAGGAAAGTCGGAATAATAATGATGGCGAAGCAAACCGCGAATCGAATCAGATTGAGCAGAACGATATTGCCCTCGACTTCGCCATAGATACCGGCATAGATCGGAGTCAATGCGTGGATAATAAACGGAAAGACAAGCGCGAACAATCCAATCCCCGCTTCAAGCACCGCATAGACTTGAATCAGTGGCCGTGGGCGGCGGTCTATATATCGCCCGAGGACATAACTCCCCGCCGCCAGTCCTCCCATAAAGGCGCTCAACACCGTGCTCGTTGCCAGCATCGTATTGCCGAACACGATCGCCAACATGCGCGTCCAGACAATTTGGTAGATAAGTCCTGATACGCCTGACAGCAGGAACAGTGAATAGATCAGATATCGGTAGTTTCGTTGTATGTTCAAAAAACGACTCCAGTGACTTGACATCATAGCCTAAGAAAAGCTAAGCAGGGATGCTGCTACCTCGCTACGGCCCAAATATACTGTTTTTCAACATCAGTTGTGATGCCGATGGACTTCCCGCAATCCAACAGGACATAGCAGCCATGCAAGCCGATGAAGCATAAATCAAGCCGAAATCAGACAAGGCTCTATCAACGAGATCCCGCTCATCCCTAATCAGCAAAGTGCAACAAGAAACCCTTGTCAAGATTTGACTTATCAAGGACGAAAAGTGGAGACGGCGGAAATCGAATCCTTCGTCCATCTGCTGGAAAGCGGCATTACTCCCAACAAATACAATCCGTCGAAAAGAAGGAAATATTGCGTGTATGCAAGTGTAATTATAGATGCTGCATCCGAGGCGGATTATGATTTATATTGATTCCCGAAAATTTTCCGACATTGAGCAATCATTGCGGTCTTATCTCCCCATACTTTAGCAGGGGGACAAAGGGGGTCAGCGTCAGACGAATGCCGGAGTTCTTTTAAGTAGCAGCATATATCCATACCATAATAGTGCCACCGCGTGACGCGTAGTCATAGCCAATGTCGTAATTACGACGCAATTTTTCATCCAGCAGCTCAGCAAATTTGCGCTGGCGTAATTTTCTGCGCAATGCTGAAGGACTCATCGAGTACGCGAATCGGACGTGGCGGGAGACTCTCGGATATGACAGTGACGAGATGCAACATTTCCCGCTTCAGAGTCTCGTTCATCCGAATTGCCTGAAAGCATACAGCGAAATATTATCGCGCATTGCGCGCGGCGAATGCATCGAGACGTTCTCCTCGAAACTCGTAAAGAAGAGCGGCGAAACGATAGACGTAGAAGGGCGCCTTACCGCCACGTTTCAGGATGATCGCCTTTCCAAAATCCGCGGAATTCTTCGAGATGTTACCGAGAAAAAAAAACAAGAGGCTATCAACGAACTCTTGCGCAAAAAACACCTCGAGGGGGTTCAACAAACCGCCGTCACGCTGCAGCACGAGATTAACAACCCACTAACGGTGGTAACGATCAATGCCGAGTTGGTCGCTTTGCAACTTCCGTCTGTAATTGCCGATCCGACTTCGAAGAAACTTGAGGACGTTGAGACCTCCGTACAAGACATCGTTGAATCCGCCGGCCGAA
>JAGVEU010000384.1 GCA_020057985.1 Calditrichota bacterium
ACGCCGCGCTTGCTGAACAATGGCAGCATGAGTTCGTTCCCGCTGACAACATTCTGCAAGCGGAGAAGGACGTTATCCAACTTGTCCCCGAAGTCTTTGCGCGGGAGAATTTAGTCATTCCGCTCGCGGCAGTCAACACCACGCTGTTTGTGGCGATGGCGGACCCGGATGATATTGTTGCGATTGACTCTCTGCAAAAACTCTCCAAGCGCGATGTTGAAGTCAAAGTCGCAGCGCCGCAGGCGATCATTGCCGCCATCGAGGCGCTGTACGTAAAGATTCGCAAGGCTGGCGAGGTCAGCGAGGCACTCGGAGATCTTCAGTTCTTCGCCGAGGCGGAGAACGAAGAGGAAGGCATGGTGGACATGACCAAGACCGGCGGCATCGAAGATGCTCCGGTGGTCAAATTGGTCAACCTCATGCTGGCCGATGCGATCAAAGAACGAGCCACCGACATCCATGTTGAGATTTTCGAGGAGGGACTATCCATCCGCTTCCGTATTGACGGAGTGCTTCACGAAGTCATGCGTCCACCCAAGTCCTCACATCCCGGAATCATCTCGCGCATTAAAATTCTTTCAAAACTCAATATCGCCGAAAAACGTCTTCCGCAAGACGGACGTATGACCATCAAAACGGCGGAGAAGGAGATAGACGTTCGTGTCTCAATCCTTCCGACAACCGCCGGTGAGAAAATTGTATTGCGTCTGCTCGATAAATCCGGATTTGCGTTCAGTCTGACGACACTTGGCTTTGACGATCATCTGCTGAAGATCTTCCGCCGTTGGATCCGTCAACCCTATGGCATGGTAGTTATTTCGGGTCCCACTGGATCCGGCAAGTCTACTACTCTCTTCGCCGCTCTGCAGGAGATCAAGAGCGAAGAAGACAACATCACCACCGTCGAAGACCCGGTGGAGTATCACATTCCCGGTATCAACCAAGTGCAGACCAAGGCCAAGATTGGTTTGACCTTTGCCAACGCGTTGCGCTCGATTCTTCGTCAGGACCCGGACAGATTACTCATCGGCGAAATTCGAGATGAAGAAACCGCCGATATTGCTGTCAAGTTCGCACTCACCGGACACCTTGTGTTTACTACGGTCCACGCCAATGATGCTCCTACGACGATTACTCGACTGCTCGACATCGGTGTGCCCCCGTTTCTTACCGGATCAGTCCTCAACCTCGTGATGGCGCAGCGACTGGTACGAAAGATCTGCGAGCACTGCAAAGAACCCTACACTCCTGACGACTCGGAAGTCGAAGCCATCCATATGACTCGGGCTGACCTCAAGGATCGGAGCTTCTATCGTGGCCGCGGCTGCGTCCACTGCCGAAACACCGGCTACCATGGCCGAACGGGTATCTTTGAGGTGCTGGAAATGAAACAGAATATCCGTCGTCTCGTGTATGACAATGCCAATCAGGATGATATTCGCGCGGCTTCCCTCGCCAACGGTATGACCACGTTGCGCGACGCTGCTTTGTCCAAGATCTTTCGCGGAATTACAACGCCGCACGAAATGCTGCGTGTAACCGTCCAGGAATATTAATAGGATTTCCCTGCTTATCGTTTTGGTAGGCGCAACCCCCCGTGGTTGCCTGCTTTGCCGAGCAGAACCATGAAGTTCCGAGACAATAAGCACACACACTGAGACCCTGCCGTAACGGATGAACCTACTTTTTTGCTCTGAGAAAACCGGAAAACAAGAATGCCAAATTTCACTTACGTGATCAAGGATGCCAAGGGCAACCGGCAAGAAGATAACATGCGCGCCTCAAGTTATGAGGCCGCCATTGAAGCGCTGCAGAAAAAGGGCGCAACTCAGATTATCTCCGTGCGTGAGATTCGGGGCGGTCTTGCGGTGGACGAGATGTCCGTCGGCGAGCAGATCGGTTTGGCGATTTATCGCCTGCGCACCCGCGTTCCACTCAAGACTCTGGTATTCTTCACTCGTCAGCTCTCCACGATGTTCTCCGCCGGTCTGACCATCGAAAAATCCATCACCAACCTGCTGACTGAAGAGCGCAACTACAAGTTTAAGAAATGTCTCGTGCAGGTTTCTACGGATTTGAAGAAGGGCTACGCTCTCTCAGAATGTCTGGCCAAGCATCCGGGTGTTTATTCCAATCTGTACATCGCGCTGGTTCATGCGGGTGAAGTGTCCGGTAACCTGCACGTCATTCTCGAACAGCTCTCCGATTATCTTGAGAAGATGGCGGATACCCGGCGTAAGGTCATTTCCGCGATGAGCTATCCGGTCTTTTCAGTCGTCTTCCTGGCAGGAGTGATCACTTTCCTCCTGCTCGTGGTCGTTCCCATGTTCAAGGATGTCTATGACAAGTTCGGAGCGAAACTGCCGTTCGCTACTCGTGTCCTCATGACGGTATCCAATGCAGTTGTGCACAATGCTCCCATTGTTTTTCTCACGGTAGCTTCTGCGCTCTTTGCGCTCTGGGTTCTTTCAAAGACCCGACGCGGCGGCTTGCTCTGGGACACTTTCAAACTGCAATTTCCGATCTTCGGCGGTTTGGTCTTGAACAGCCTGATGGATAAGTTTGCCAAAACGTTCGGAATCCTGATCGGAGCTGGTGTGCCGGTACTCGAAGCCATGAGCCACGCCATTCGTGTGGTGGAAAACCGAGTCATCGCGAATGGCCTGAGGAAAGCCAGCAATCTCATCAAAGATGGTTTTGCTATTTCGGTCGCCCTTAAGAAGACCGGAGTCTTCCCTCCGATCATGATTCAGTTGATTGCAACTGGTGAGGAAACAGGAGAAATGAACAGACTTCTTGAAAAAGCTGCTGAGTTCTACGAAAAACAGGTGGATGCGACCATCGGACGCTTAACCTCTCTGATCGAGCCTCTCCTCATCATCATGATCGGAGGCGTCATTGGCATCATCCTGATCGCGATCTACCTCCCCGTGTTTATGCTCGGACGGGCTGTCCAGTCCGGTGCATAGCCGACTGTTGAACAAGAGTATCCCTTAGAGTTGTCGCCGTGATGGGATTAGTCTGTCACGGCACTTCTTATTCTGCGTACCAACTGTGAAATATTTGCAGGGCATTGCATGATTGAGACCCCGTTGGGCCCAGTTCCCGCTCTCCTTCTCTACCCATTCGTAATTGCACTTGGACTTTCCCTTGGTAGCTTCGCGAATGTCCTGATCTACCGGCTTCCCAGAGAGGAATCCCTCCTCACCCCGCCTTCCCGTTGTCCATCCTGTGGCAGACACATCCGACCTATTGAAAATATTCCAGTTATAAGCTGGATCGTTCTGGGCGGAAAATGTCGGGGATGCAAGGGATCAATTTCAATCCGATATCCGCTAGTCGAGATCGCCTCCGGAATCCTCGCCGGAATTGCGTTTGCCATTTTTGGATTCAGCTACGAGGCTCTGGCACACGGTTTGCTCTACATTGCTTTGGTTGCAGTCATCATCATTGATATAGAGCACTGGCTTCTGCCGTTTGCAATCACGATCCCTCTCACAGTTATCGGCCTCGTCGGATCAGTGTTTTTTAGCCTTCGTCCGATCGTTGATTGCTTATTTGGAATGGGGGCAGGATTCGCTATCTTCATGCTTATGCTCTACGGCGGTAAGTTCCTTCTCAAGAAAGAGGCATTGGGTGGAGGCGATGTGGCCTTTGGAATTATGGCAGGCTCCTTTCTTGGATGGAAATTGGTTATTCTCATGATTTTCATCGCATCATTTCTTGGCACTCTAACGGCTGTTCCTCTGCTGCTGACCGGAAAGGACCTTTCGAGCCGTGCCATTCCCTTCGGGCCGTTCCTTGCCGTCGCCCTGATTATCTGCCTTTTTGCGGGGAATTCAATCCTCGATGGGTATCTTCGACTGCTTGGAGGCTAAAAACTACTTGACTTTTAGCTTGTCAAATCGTATGTTACGAAATAGAGTTTTCGGCAATTTTTTCAATAAATTAATATACTGGTCTTTTTAGAATTGCCCGGCGTCGGGCGCAAAGGTAAGGAGAAAAATACCATGCTGCGGAAAAGTGTATTGTTTTTGGCGGTAGTCAGTCTGCTGCTTGCGGGCAGTGTATTGGCGAATATCGGAAAAGTGCCCATCCGGAATCTACCGGTCGTGGGTGGAGCATCAGAACCTCTCAACACGAAAATCGGCGTTGAGTCAGACAATCTGCCACCGTCAACTCTCGATTCAGTCGGAGTTGGCTATGTGGCGGGAACGACCTATTATGACTATCAGCATAACGGAACAGCCGGTCACATGGTTACCGTGGATAGTCTGGGCTATGTGCATGTAGTCTGGATGAATGCGCTGGCTGCGACTTTGTCCCCCCGCCATGTGTATTATAATGTCTGGGATCCATCTTCTCAAGCGTTTAACATTCCCGGTGGTGGTCAGGTCAACTCCTCAAACCGCGCCGGTTATACCTGTGCTGCGGTAAAGGGAAATGGTTTCTGCTTCCCGAATTTCCATGAAATTGCCCCTGATGATGCAGGAAATCATGCGGCTTCGGCCATTGATTTCTTGCCCCAGAGTGGTGCGTTTACGACGTTCAAACCAACCTATGTCTATGAGAATAACGCTGCCGTCGAGTACATTTGGCCCAAGATCGCGATAGACCGACATGACAAGTTGCACATGATCGCCGCAGAGGCCTCAGGAACCGGTGTTCCTCAGCGCTTGACCTATTCTCGCGGTCTTGCCAGGTTTGATGCGGATGGTTTCGGTCTGGATATCCTATGGGATAATGTAGGCCCTGGCTCCGATCAGTATGTGGTTTTCGATACTGCAATGGTGATTGCTCCGATGCTTGCTTGCTCCAAAACCTCGGATCGTGTAGTGATTGCATGGTCGAAGAGTCGTGATGATCTTGCCAACTCTCCGAGCCAGTACAATAACGACCTTTGGATGATCGTATCGGAAGACGGCGGAGTGAACTGGGGTCCTGAGATCAACATCACGAACTTTATCTACCCTGACTACCCATGTGCATCCGGTGATACCCTCGAATGCGACAAGGATACCTTCCGCGTCTACACAGATTGCAATGTGATTTTCGATGCGGAGGACAATGTCCACACCGCCTTTACGACCTGCTATTTTTACGAACTCGAAGGCATGATTAACATCGTCTTCTCCGACATCTGGCACTGGAGTGAAGAAATTCCTGAGTTCTCACCCGTTGCTCACGGCTATTTCGACAGCAGCGAGTGGATTGAACCGGGCGCCTGGCAGCGCGTGGTGCATCGTCCCTGTCTATCTGTGGACTGGACAACCGGATATATGTATTGCTCATTCCAGACTTATGACTCGCTCCAGACCGGCGAATCAGGATTTCCGCAGGGTGAAGCCTATATCTCCGTTTCAGCTGACAACGGGCGTATTTGGAGCCAAGCCCTCAACGTCTCAACCACCGACGGCGGCGTTTCTGCGCCGGCCGGAACCAGCAAGTCCGAACGCGATGTTACAATCTCCGATCGCGTCAACTATGCCAATGGCACTGGATACGTGAATATGGAATATGTCTTCGATCGTGATGCCGGTGGCATTCCGCAGGAAGAGGGTATTGCCACTCTGAATCCGGTTATCTTCCGCCGCATTCCGATCACGGATATTCCACTCACGCCGATTCATGATCCATTTTTCCCGGTTCTGCATGTTGATTCAACCGCCATGCCGGGCAGCATTGTTCCATTAGGTGTTGCAGACGATCGCCAGGCGCTTCGTCCGGGAACCTTCCAGCTCTATCAGAACTACCCGAATCCGTTCAACCCCTCAACCAATATCCAGTTTGATCTGATTCGCGATGCCGCTGTGTCCTTGAAGATCTTCAACGTCCTCGGTCAGCAAGTGGCCACAGTCTATGATAACAAGGTGTTGAGCGCAGGAGCAAAAACAGTCGCCTTTGATGCCTCAACTCTTGCCAGCGGTGTCTATGTCTATCGCCTTGAAGTCGGCGGTATTGCAGACTCGCGCAAGATGGTATTGATGAAGTAATCCAAAACGCAGAGATCTACTCTGCCAGATTTTCCATGCCTGAAGGGCCGGGTGTTGATATGGCACCTGGCCCTTTCGGTATCAGCCCATTGAATGCTGATCCTATTTCCGGCAACCCTAATATTACTAGCCAGCACCGTCCTCGGTGCTGGTCTGAAACCCAGAAATTCTGCACTATAGCTATTCCCGAAATCCTTTCGACATGCACGCCGAGCAGGGTTAAGGTCTTCCGCAACCGCGCCGGAATCTTTTGTCGGACTGTTTTCGAGAACCACTATATTACTAGCCAGCACCGTCCCCGGTGCTGGTCTGAAGCCCAGAAATTCTGCTCGAATCACAGCCAGACAGTAACCGCCATAGAGAAATCATGTTCGTAGACCGCGCAAAAATTCGAGTGAAAGCCGGCAACGGGGGAAATGGAATCGTTTCCTTCCGCCGCGAAGCCTTTGCTCCCAAGGGTGGGCCGGACGGTGGCAATGGCGGTAAGGGCGGCTCGGTTTTTTTTGTCGCAGACTCTCAGCTTCACACGCTACTCGATTTTCACTATCGCCCGATCTACAATGCCACATCCGGTCAACACGGTTCGGGCGGTCGAAAAACCGGAAAAGATGGCGAGGACTTGAGTGTGCGAGTTCCGCTAGGCACTCGCGTTTTCGAAGGCGAAAACCTGCTCGTTGATTTGGCGCAATCCGGCCAGAGCTTCTGTGTGGCTCAAGCCGGTCGCGGCGGTCGCGGAAATTCGGAATTCGCCACACCCCGCAACCAGACTCCGCGCAAAGCCACTGACGGCAAGCTTG
>JAGVEU010000370.1 GCA_020057985.1 Calditrichota bacterium
GAGTGATGGTCAGACGAATCGGCTCCGGAGTACGCCAGCCTTCGATCGAGCCGAAGGAAACCTGATACCTGCCGTATTCATAGGGAACCGCCGCTTTTCCTTCCCCAACCAGCACGCTATCTACATAGATTTTCCCGGCGACCGGCGTGGTCTCCACCTTAAATTCATGCACCGCACTCTGCGCCTCGGTGAGCGTGAAGAACACGAATTGCGAGGAAGCGGCGCGGCGAATGCGGACGGTCTGCTCGGCAGGATCAGACTTGTAACCATCGAGTGCGACACGAATTCTATGCTCGCCGACGGGCAGCATCAGGCTGGTGGGAGTGGTTAGCGCTTGCAGACTGTCATTGACAAAGATCTTCGCGCCGTCCTTCGAACTGCTCACGGCAATGGTTCCATAGTCCACCGAGACGGTATCCGCAGCACGCTCGATTCCGGATTTCAATCGGCGCATGAACAGCGTATCCGCCAGCCGGAGCGAGTCACGAATTTCCGCCGACATGAGAATGCGACCGGAGTCTGATGCAGGTTCATGACGGGTCACGGGTGGAAACTCAAATTTTCTGCTTTTTGTGGTATCCACTTGCGGCATAGTCTGAGCAACAAGTCTGAAACGGATAGTGTCCTGCTTCGTTCGAGCAATGTACACGACCTGCATAAACGGCTCGGCAACAAAACCCTCCTGCTTGACCGTGATCGAGTGCTTGCCTTGTTTCAGGGTAAGCTCACTATCGGTCATGCCGTGGGTTGGCATCAAATCCACCCAGATTCGCGCTCCGGCAGGCTCGGACACCACCACGATCCTTCCCTGTCCCTCCGGCCAGAAGCGGTCGTAGATTAGGTAAGCACAGAGTGCCGCCACCAGAAGCGCCAAAGCCCAGACTGCCGTTCGCATACCTGTAATATACAACAATTTAGCAAAAAGGCAAGGGGGGAAGGACAAACTACAAACTTCAAACTTGAAACAAGAAAAAGGCCACCTCCGCGACAGCCTTTGGCTTTTGTTCTCCCTCCACGAACAGTGGGCGGACAAAAGGGGGGTTGTGTCCTTCTGTCTTTCTGAACCTCGCAAGTCTACGCAGCGAGTGTTCAGAATCTCTCCGTTCATACACCGTGCCTGTCATCTCCAGTGTCCGTTGGTAGAGATCCTGAACGCCCCGCGAAGACACGGGTGTCCAGGATGACAAACACGGGAAGGATGTCTGCCACAGAATCCTCTTGTGAGCCAAGGGTCGGCTGCAAGCAGACCGACATCGTGCGGGTCTCCTCCGACTATCCGAATGATGTTGAATTGATATGATTGTATTGAACATTCAACGTTGCAGATCATGATTTTCTTTCTCGTTTTTTTTTCGTAAATTGTTTGGATGCTACGGACGCGGCCACCCCATCATGTGTATGAGATCCTGCGCGGGGCGAGTGATGAGGAGCCGCCGCGGTCGTTCAGCGTCGCGCAGAAGCGGGGGATCTTTCGCGAAGTGCTCTCGATGGGATTGCCTTCGATGTCGGGCTTTGTGGTCACGTCGCTCTATGAGCTGGTCAACATGTTCTGGCTGGCAAAGATCGGAGCGGCACCCGTGGCGGCGGTCACGATGTGTGCGACCTTCATCTGGGTGATCGCGTTCCCCAATATGGTCGTAGGTATGGGGAGTGTGGCCACGATCAGCCGCCGCTATGGTGAAGGCGATCTGCACCGCACTGAGCAATCCATCAAGGCCACTTTTCTGCTCAAGTTCTGCTTTGGCACGGCGATGGGCTTGATCGGACTGCTCCTTTTGCCGTGGGCTTTGAATTTCATGGGCGCCAAACCCGATGTCTATGAGTTGGGTTTGACCTATGGCCGGTTGCAGATGCTGGTGATGGGTTTTGCCATGACCAGCTACTCGGTCTATACGGCTTTACGGAGTATCGGTCAACCGCGCGCCGCTTTTTGGGTGCAGATTCTGGGGACTTCGGTGAATATGATCCTCGACCCGTTGCTGATCTTTGGACTCGGCCCATTTCCGCAACTTGGTATTTTCGGCGCTTCGATTGCCACGTCTTGCGCCTATATCAGTGTGGTGACCTTCGGATGCTTCTCGCTTGCCAAACACAGGTCACCCGTTCGCGTTCGATGGTTGCATTGGCCCTATCCGAAACTTGACGAGCTGTGGCGGATCATTCGGATCGGGTTCCCGGCAGGAATCAATGCCATGAGTTTCTCCATCGCGACGTCGTTCGCTGTAAAACTTGTTGCGAACTATGGCACGGTGATCGTCGCCGCCTACGGGATGAGCTACAAAGTTCTGGGCTTCGGTGTGGCGGTCATTGTGGGACTGGGACTGGGTACGGGTTCACTGATCGGACAGTTTCTCGGCAGCCGCGAATTGCACAAGGCCTGGCTGGCGGCAGTGCTTTCGATTCGATTGGCCGTGTGGATCATGGTGACGCTTGCCATTGCGCTGCTGGCCGGAGCACCGCTTGTGGCACGACTGTTTTTCTCTGACCCCGCCGTGCTTGAACCGGGAATTGTGATCTTGCGTATTATGGCGATCAGTTTGCCGTTCATCGCACTCCACCTCGGAGCGGAAATCTCCTTTGAAGGCGCCGGGCAAAACGTCCCGCCGATGATTTTGTCCATCGTTCACTCATGGGTGATGGTTATCCCCTTCATGTATCTTGCGGGAACGGCGCTCAATCTCGGCCCCGTCGGCTTGATGTGGGGTTGGGTGGTCGCTCATGCGTTCGGTGGCCTGGCCGGACTCTGGCTGTTTCAAAGAGGGACTTGGCTGAAGTATGAGATCTGACAGATGCTGCCAACTTTCTGTCATCCTGAACGAAGGTCTTCCGCCCCTTCTGTCATCCTGAACGTAGGTCTTCCGTAGTGAAGGATCACTAAGAGTGCGATAGCAAAAGGCTGCAATTCATTTGGAGAAGCTTTTTGTGATCCTTCACTCCGTTCAGGATGACCGTCTTTTTCAAGTTTCAAGTTTCTAATTTCAAGTTTTTCTCCCATGTCTTCCATTCGTACAGACAAGCTATCCAAGTCCTATCACCTCGGTTCGGTCGAGGTTCCTGTTTTGCATGACATCAGCCTTGACATTGGTGAAGGCGAGCAGATTGCGCTCGTGGGGCCGTCTGGTGTTGGCAAATCCACATTGCTGCATTTGCTCGGCGCACTCGACAGACCCACATCGGGAGAGGTGGAGATAGATGGACAGGCGGTCTCCTCGCTTACATCCGATCAGTTAGCGGAAATTCGCAACAGAAAAATCGGCTTTGTATTTCAGTTTCATCATCTCCTGCCGGAGTTTACAGCGCTGGAAAATGTGCTGATGCCGGCGCGACTGAATGGTGATGGGGAGTCACCGAAAATCGTGCAGCGAGCAAAATCTCTGCTCGATTCTGTCGGATTATCGCATCGAATGAATCATCGTCCCGGTGAACTCTCCGGAGGCGAATGCCAGCGCGTCGCTTTGGCACGGGCAATGATTAACAGCCCGAAGATTTTACTCTGTGATGAACCTTCCGGGAATCTCGACGGCGATGCTGCTAAAGCGGTTCATGATTTACTGCTGAAACTATCGCGTGAAGAGAGCACCACGTTGATTGTGGCCACGCATAATCGCGAGTTTGCAGCGGATCTTGGCTGGATTCTGCGGCTGCACGGTGGAAGTGTAACGAGCGATAAGGGATGAAGTTGAAACGAAGAAACTATACAAAAAACTACAAATGAGACCTAAATGATTAGAGAAGACATTAGAAATGTTGCTATTATTGCTCACGTAGATCACGGCAAAACGACGCTGGTGGATGCGATGCTGCATCAGGCGGGAGTGTTTCGCGCCAATCAGCAGGTGCAGGAACGAGCGATGGACAAGCTCGATCTGGAACGCGAGAAGGGAATTACGATTCTCTCCAAGAACACCGCAGTACATTGGCAGGGAAAGACCGTCAACATTGTGGATACGCCCGGCCATGCGGATTTCGGCGGTGAGGTGCAACGCATTCTAAAAATGGTAGACGGCTGTTTGCTCTTGGTGGATGCCAGCGAGGGGCCATTGCCGCAAACGCGGTATGTGCTCTCCAATGCGCTGGATAGCGGACTGTCGCCGATTGTCGTGATTAACAAGATTGACCGTCCCGATGCGCGAATCAGCGAAGTCCTTGATGAAGTGCTTGAGCTGTTTCTCGATCTTGATGCCACAGAGGAGCAGTGCCATTTCCCCGTGATCTACACCAATGCGCGAGCGGGTACCGCTACTTTGGATCTTGGCAATGAGGGAAAGAATCTCAGTCCATTATTTGATCTGATCTTTGAAAAGATTCCCGGGCCGAGTCATGATCCGGAACATCCGCTGCAATTGCAGGTCACCACGCTCGACTACAACGATTACGTAGGAAGACTGGGAATTGGCCGGATCACACACGGTGTGATTCGGGTCGGTGATTCGGTGATGTTGGTCAAATCTGAGACCGAGGCTTATCCAACGAAGATCACTCAGCTTTATGGCTTTGAGGGGCTGAAGCGGATTGATATTCTGGAGGCAACGGCGGGGGACATTGTGGCTTTGGCCGGAATCGAGAAACTTTTTATTGGCGACACGATCACTTCAGCGTTGGATCCACGACCACTCCCGCCGCTCAAAATTGACGAGCCGACGCTCGAAATGACCTTCACGGTGAACACTTCTCCCTTTGCGGGCAAGGAAGGCAAATATGTGACCTCGCGGCAGTTGCGGGATCGCCTGTACAAGGAACTGCGCGGCAATCCTTCGCTGCGGGTGGATGATGCGGACACGACGGATGCCTTTCGCGTGTACGGACGCGGCGAACTTCAGCTTGCGATTCTGATTGAGATGATGCGGCGGGAGGGATTTGAAATGTGCGTGGGCAAGCCGCGTGTGTTGTTCAAGCGGGAAGCGGGTAAGCTGATGGAGCCATTCGAGCATCTGCTGGTGGATTGCCCGGAAGCCTATGTCGGAGTGATTACCGGCACGCTGGGCACGCGCAAGGGTCGCATGACGCGCATGAGTAATCATGCCACAGGCTGGGTGCGGATGAGCTTTGATATTCCCATGCGCGGCTTGATCGGTCTGCGTCCGATTCTGATGACCTCGACACGCGGCACGGCGATCATGAACAGCCATTTTGCAGGCTATCACCCTTTTGAAGGAGAAATCAATCATCGCCCGACGGGTGTGCTGGTGGCGGATCGCGAAGGCCGCGTGACGGCTTATGCGCTCAACAACTTGCAAGATCGAGGTGAACTGCTTGTCCCGCCCGGTGTGCATGTCTATGAGGGAATGATTATCGGCGAGAATTCCCGTGACGCGGACATTGTCGTGAACATCGTGCGCGAAAAGAAACTCACCAATATGCGCGCCTCCGGTTCGGATGATTCCTATCAACTCGCACCGCCGAGAATCCTGTCCCTCGAAGAAGCCATCGCCTTCATCAACGAAGACGAATTGGTGGAAGTGACTCCGTTATCGTTGCGCCTGCGAAAAATCTATCTGAAGGCTGAGAATCGAAAACGGGCCGAGAAGGAAGTAAGGATTAAGGATGAGGGATGATAAGAAAATCCGAAATCCGAAAAATGATCGCCGAGCAGGGTTAAGTCTTCGCAACCCTGCCGGAATCGGAGACCGCAAATCGAGCAGTCAAGAGTTCATGTCCATGCGGAAAGTTGTCGAATGTCTGGCACGGAAGAAATTACGCCGTGGCAGGTGTCCTCACCCGACCGGCAATTCGAGAACGATGAATGCTCTACGAGTCGAGTGGTTTGTGAATGCCTTGCCGGTCGGGTGAAGACGCACGCCACGACGTGAAGTTCAGACACAGCAAGCTGTGTCGCTACGAATCGTGCTGTTACTCTCGTGCGATACCGTTGATTGGCTCTTGAACGCCCGGGTTTTCTCTGGAGCATCTTAGCAAGACCTCTTCGCAAGGGTACGGATCTGTGCCTTGCGAGAGGGCGATTCCTCCCGACACAAACTGCATCAAAACCGTATGATAGCTTGCTGAAACGGTCTCGCGATTGGTGGAACCGGGCAGGAGCAAACCGATCTCTTCGCCGTCTACCGACATTCTGTAAACGGTGCGCCGGGACTCGTTGACAAAGATCAGATCGGCCGTATGATCGGTTAGGCACTCCGGCGCCGGCCTCGCATCGGTTGTTGCGGAATTGGAATTGAGGGCGAGATCCGTCAGTGATTCACTGGTCTCGCTCGCCGTTCCTGCGATATTGTCCTGCGAGCAACCCTGTACGAAAAACAAGGATGTTGCGGCTAAGGCGCTCAAGGCTGCCAAAATAATGATTTTTCTGAGCTTGACGTTCTTTACTGCACTCATAACTGCTTCCACTTTGGGTTTGGTTTCTGTTTGCTTTCGCCAATGGAGCCTAAGTAAATGAATTTATCTTACTTGCGACTCCACAGATCCCGCAGCAGATCAGTTAGTCTTGGCAAAGGGCTGATGGTTGGTTCCATCCGGCCTTTTAAGTTTAGGCAAGGCTCGGTATTGAAGCGCGGGAAATCAGTTTCCTTCGGCTGTTACGGCGTAGAAGCACTTCTCAGCCACAGCAAGCACTCCGTTATCGGTGTAATTTGTAGCCGTGCTTGTGGCAAGCAGGTTTCCAAAGATGATGGGTACATCCGGAGTTGTTGCCCGATAGATTTTGTAGCTCTGCGCCCCTGCTGATGGCAGCCAGAAGAGTTCAATATTATTGCCTGTCGGTTTAATTACGAGTTGCGTGGGGGCTGCAGGAGCCACCTGAAGGTGATATTCATACACTCCCATGTCTACGATGGGCACAGGGCATGTTCTTCATGCGCTTTGTCATTTAGTGGGTTGCATCGGAGCGCGCCAAGTCCAGTGTTTTTCACACGTCCTTCCGGTATTTCTCGCTGGCAGGCACAATGCGCCTGCTCATCTATTCAGTTTATCGCAAAGATGCAGTTTTTATTTGCGGACAGTCGCTGCCGTCGCTGATTTATCTTCGAAATCTATATTTTGTGAAACGAAAAAAAATTCTGCCGGACTTGGCGAATTGACAGCCGTTTTAAGTGCTTCGTGCACCACAATAAAGCACGAAATAAATTAATACAGCGACAATTATCGCTGTTTTTTTGTGGAATTGTTGATTTCGCCGACACGCTCGGATTCAGAAAAAACCACATTACTCCTCAAGCCATGCGAATGCGTGAAGCGTAGAGGAAACAGGAGGTTTGGCGGAATCCCAGAAGCGGAGTCTGAGGTCGGCTATGTGAATAATTTCCAAAGACTAAATGATTGAATTTCTCAGGACTTCTCCTTGACTTTGTGAAACAAAGTTGTTACATTTTAAGGATGCAAAGTGTCCATGGGCAGAGGATTTTACAGGCGCTCGATATCGTGTTTCGAGTGGCCTTGGCGGTGATTTTTCTTTTTGCGGCGGTGCCCAAGATGCTCGACCCTGTGGATTTTGCCAAAGCAATTACAAACTACCGGGTCTCGCTGCCGTTTATTGGGCAGAGTTATGTTTTTCTGGTGGCGGGATTCATGCCTGCGCTCGAAGCGGTTGCGGCGGTTGCATTGCTCTGGAATCGAACCAAACGCACGGCGTGCCTTCTCATTCTTGCGATGCTTTTGCTATTCATTGTGTTGATCGCACAGGCTCTCTTTCGTGGACTGAACATTGATTGCGGCTGTTTTGGAAGCGGAGCCGGAACGGCGCTGGCGCAGAAAGTGGATCTGCTGAAAATTCTCGAGAATGTGGGAATGATGGTGATGGCGACTTATATATTCTATGCCGCACGCAAGAACTCTGAAGGAGGGCGGATTTCATGATCACACACTTGCAGGCGAAAAATTTCAAATCTTGGCGGGATACCGGAGATCAATTCAAGCTCGGCCCTCTCACTGGTCTGTTTGGAACGAATAGCTCCGGAAAGACGAGCCTGTTGCAGACATTGCTTATGCTCAAGCAAACGGTGGAATCAACGGATCGTAAACAGGTGTTGCGCACCGGAGATCAAAAGTCACTTGTTGATCTCGGAACTTTCTCGGACGTACACTTTAAACACCCCGTAGAGACTCCGATGGAGATACTGTTGGAGTGGGAACTGCCCAAACCCTTGCTTGTAAAAGATCCACAGGAAAAAGAGAAGCTAATCTACACGATTCGAGATCTGCGGTATGTGGTTTCACTTGACAGCGAGTCAGGCGCTCCTGTTGTGAACTCGTTCGAGTACCGGTTTGACCGCGTCGGATTGGGAATGAAGCGAAAGATTTTGATTGGGGTTGACAAGAACGTCTATGAGTTGATCGCTGAGGGGTATGAAGCAAAGAAAATTCAAGGTCGAGCTTGGTCGCTGCCGCCGCCGATAAAGTGCTATGGCTTTCCCGACGAGGTGAAAGCTTATTATCAGAATACAGGATTTCTGCCGGATCTGGTACTGGCTTTTGAGCGATTGATGACTCAAATGGTCTATTTAGGGCCGTTGCGTGAATACCCGCAACGAACATATACATGGGGCGGAGAGGAACCACAAGATGTTGGGGCGAAGGGGGAATCGGCTGTACCTGCGTTGCTTGCTTCACGGAAAAAAGGCAAAGCGGTGTCACGAGGGCGCGGTCGGCTCAAAGTAACCGTAGAGGAACGTGTAGCCGAATGGCTGAGGGACATGGAACTCATTCATTCCTTTTCGCTTCACCAGATTGCAGAACATCGCAAAGACTACGAAGTTCGAGTCTGCAAGACCGCCACGAGTCCCGAAGTCTCGATTACCGATGTTGGGTTTGGCGTCTCCCAGATTCTTCCCGTTCTTGTACTGTGTTATTATGTCCCTGCGGGAACGACGATTCTGTTGGAGCAGCCCGAGATTCATCTTCATCCTTTAGTGCAATCAGCGTTGGCGGATGTTTTCGTGGATGCCGTAAAGTATCAAAAGGTTCAGATTGTTGTGGAAAGTCACAGTGAACACCTCTTGCGCAGGCTTCAAAGAAGAATTGCAGACGAGACCATTGAGGCCGGAAAAATACAGCTCTATTTCTGCCGCAACGATGCCTCCATGTCCACACTTGAACCGCTTCAGCTTGACGAGCTTGGTAATATTACGAACTGGCCACCGAATTTCTTTGGAGATGAAATGGGGGATCTGGTTGCCATGACAGTGAACCAGCGCAAGCGCAGGCCTTCTGTTCGTTAATGATCGTAGTGGTGGATACCAATGTCCCGCTCGTGGCGAACGGCAATGCCGGGCAAGCATCCGATTCCTGTGTGAGCGCCTGTGCCAAGCGGATCGGGGAAATCTGCCAGCCCGGTGGTAAGATTGTGCTCGACGACCAATGGCTAATCATAGATAAGTACACGCACAAACTGAAGACTGACAAGCCGGGGGTCGGCAATGAGTTCTTGAAATGGGTGCTTACGAACCGCGAGAACCTAAAATGC